>CAZTVY010000267.1:0-4244 GCA_964617235.1 uncultured Rikenellaceae bacterium
TAAGTAAAATGAGGCAACCCAGGAAAACGAAAAAAACAACAACTTGAGGGATAAGAACAGGAAAATAAGGCCCTCCATAAACAGGATTCTTTACTTGGATATAAACTGTAAGTAATACCAACGAAACCATTGTAAGAACAAGAATAATAGACAGGTAGAAGATGAATTTTGCCTTTTCCTGTATTACATAATCCGAATTGTTGTAGCGCTTTAGAGCCTTAGGAAGCCCATACTCATTCTTGCTAAGCCAAAATGTATTGAAAATTCTACTCACAATCTTTCGAATTGATTCCATAAATTCAAATTGAGCATTTGAGCAAATCAAATAAATTTAACTAACAAGTTGGCGAAAAATTGACTAAAAGTCAATATGTTTTGACTAAACTTAATAAAAAGGACAAAAAAAGCCCGCATAATGTGCGGGCAATATATTCGCTGGGAATAACTTGTTAAAACAACGACGACATTGTTCCAGCAACGCCAGCTAAAATAAACATTAGAAGGTAAAGACTCAACACAACAATGGTAAGTATACCCATATATTTATAATGCTTTTTCAAATACAATAAGGCATTTGTTAATTGAACATTATCTTTATTTGCCAAAGCTATTTTCGATAATTCTGAAAACTTGAACAGGTAATATATTGGAAAGAAATAAATTACAATGAAAACTAGCATCATTATAAAAAACATTATGCCAAAGCCAAAACCTAAACCACCTGAACCGACTGTAAGTATAGCTAATGCAGCAAGCATCATTAATCCAATAAAAACAAAACCAAGAACCGACAAAAACATTGTCCACTTTCTAGTTTCAAATAAATGCATAAGACCTTCTTTCTCAATCTCAATTGACTCTTTCGCAATTTCAGTGTTTGTTTGATTTTCCATTTGTAAAAAATTAAGTTTGATTTAGTTTATTTTGATAAAGACAGTAAAAATAATAAAAGCAAGAGTATTTGCAACACTGCAAGTGAAAAACCAAAATCTACTTTCGTTCCACAGCCTTAGGGTCAAGAGCATCCTGCAAACTATTACCCAGCAAGTTGAATGCAAGCACAAGTAGCATAATTGCCAAACCAGGCAGTATGGCAAGGTAAGCCTTGTCCATTATTATGTAGCCGTAATGGTCCTTTATCATTGTTCCCCACGATGGGATTGGAGGTTGAACACCAATTCCAAGGAAACTTAAACCAGCCTCAATTAGAATTGCCGTGGCAAAATTACTTGCCGATACTATTATTATTGGACCAAATATATTGGGGAGTATATGATGAAATATTATCCTAAACCTACTAAAGCCAAGAACAGTTGCAGCCTCGACAAACTCCTTTTCGCGGATTGAGAGCACTTGTCCACGAACCACACGGGCCATATCAACCCACATTGTTAAACCAACCGCCACAAATATTTGCCAAAAGCCTTTACCAATAACCATTGTAAGCGCAATAACCATAAGCAGGGTTGGAACGCTCCACACCACGTTTATGAACCACATTATAACATCATCTACCCAGCCACGGATAAAACCAGCCAAGGCTCCTAGCACAATGCCAATTATTAAAGCAATTCCTACCGCAATAAATCCAACGGAGAGCGATACGCGTGCACCAATAATCAACCGGCTGAATAAATCGCGGCCAAAGCGGTCGGTACCCAGAATAAACTTACGATTTACAATATTTTCGGACTGAACCTGCTGCTGAAGGTCAACTATCGACCTTGACATTTTTTGGCCGTTAGCCAAGGTAAAGTAGGCGGAATCCGATGTGTATTCGGGCTTAAAATCGGGATGAATACGGTAAATCACATTTACCAACGAATGCTTGGTAACAATAGGTGTTGACTCTGGAATTGGGTTATATTCCTCAACCTCAATATAGCCATCGACAAATCGGTAACTATTCAAAGAAATTTCCTTATAGGGCAACTCCTCGCCATACATCATTTTTCCAATCCAAGTTCTATCCAACACATCCTTCTGCTTATGCACCTGTAGCATTTGAACCTTAAAACCTGGCTTGCAGGTTGTTAACTCAAGGTGCTGACTGTTTGAGTATGGTGTTGAATCGGAAGCAATAAGATATCCCAGCAATGCAATAATAGCAGTAACGCCAATAAAAACAAGCGATACAACGGCAACCCAATCGGACAACAACCTTCTTATGGCAATTTGCCAAGGCGAACCGCTACGGGCTATTTCCTCTAATTTATCTGCCTTCCTTTCCAAATTTGTCCTCCAAATAATCCGGCAATGGCCGAATAGCTAATGTAAAATGGATAAATGAACTGTAAAGGTAAAAAAACAAGCATCAATTTTAACTGTTTTGTCTGTTTTAGAAAAACAAAAAGCAGCGGAAAATCTGCAAAAATTTTAACAAGCAAGGCTATCAGCAGATTATAAATTGATATGAATCCCAACAAAGAACCCACGACAAAAAACACAATCGATAAGTTGAAAAGAAGTACAACCGAGGCAACCAGAATTGTATCTATATCCTTATAGCCCGACGCTTTTGATGCCCAGCGTTTACGTCGACGGATAAAACCGCTGAAACCACCCTCGAATTTTGTTGTAACAAATCCATCGGCAACTAAGCTGAACATCAACTTATTGCTCTTGTTTTGTTTTGCTGTATGCAGCAAAAACATATCGTCGCCCGAGGAGATATCGGCACGGAGAGTTTCCTCATTAATATCTACTAAATCCTTCCTAAACGCCAAATTTGCCGATGCGGCAATAACTGGTCTTCTCAACCCGAAAGAACCAGCAGAAACGGCCATAAGCGATGCATAATCCAGCGCCTCAAACATATTTACAATGGAGTTGGAGGTTTTAACCATAACGGGTCGTTGAATCAGCGCCACATCTCCATGCTCAACCAAACTAGCGAGCCAAAGTTTTGAAGGAATGCAATCGGCATCGGTAATTGCTATTAAATTATACCTAGCATTCTTAACACCTTCGATTATTGCCCGCTTTTTACCCTCAATACCAGAAAGTTGAATCAACCTAAAGTTGAAGTTTTTTGGACTTGAGTTGATAACCGAAATGCTTGTATCGGAGGAGTTATCGTCAACAAAAATCACCTCCCATTGGTTAACAGGCAAGGTTTGTGAATTAAATGATTTTATGAGTTCTTGAAGATTCTCCGCCTCATTTCTAAATACAACAATAACGCTAATCCCATCGGCTTTAACATTTGAATTTGCTTGTTTTGCTGCATGGTAATAACCAAGCAGCAGCAAAATCAACAGAATTGCATAAATAGAGGAGAGTGCTATGGCAATTACAGAAATCATCCTTTATGCTTTTGCATAAACTTAACCAACTCCTTTTCGGCGGCCATAATCTCATCCATAGGGCGAGAAATATTAAATCTTATCCAACGTACTTTACTGGGACTAAAGTGCTCGCCGGGAATTACAGCAACCTTATTCTCCTCGTATAGCATCGATGCAAACCGAAATCCATCGGTAAACTCTTTGGGCAGTTCTGCCCAAATAAAACAGCCTCCATCAATTTTTGGTATTTGAAAACCATGCTCATTCAGAACTTTACTCAAGGATTGAAATGATTGTGTGATATTTCGCCTAAACTCGGCTTTAAAATTCTCTGCATAATTATACTTCTCCAGATAGTTGGCAAGCGACTGCTGTAAAAGCGATGGCGCACATAAACCAATATAATCGTGAACGGACTGCAAACCAGCAGCGTGAGATTTATCGTGAATGATGTAACCAATTCGCCAGCCAGTTATGCAAAGCGATTTGGAAAAACTGCTCACAATAAATAACCTTTCATTTATGGATTTTACGGGGATATAAGGAGGTTCATTGAAGTAAAGCTCATCGTAAACAGAATCGAAAACCAAGTAAAAGCCCAATTTACCGGAAAGTTCCACTAAGACATCAATTTCTTCTTTCGAAAACACCTTCCCGTAAGGATTTCCGGGAGAACTCACAAAAATCAATTGTACATTTTTGTTGATAATCTCAGCTGATAACGCCTCGTTGTTAAATGAGCCATCATCGGCTAAGGGGAACGCAATAAAAGGCTGACCAAATATTTCGGGTAATTTACTGTAACTCTCATAAGCAGGGTCGAAAGCCAAAACAGAGAAATCTTTCCCAATAAGTTTTTGCAAATAGGTATACACTAACGATAAACCCTCGGTTGCACCCTGAACAACCAGAAGATTTGAGGTTTCAACATTGTACTTTTGAGCAATCAACTCAAGC
>CAZTVY010000268.1:0-4230 GCA_964617235.1 uncultured Rikenellaceae bacterium
AGAAGATCTCCGGAAGTCAGGTGGCCGTCGCGCAGTTGGCTTTAAGGGTGGCATTATTGGCACCTTGATTTTGGCCGCTATAGTTTACTTTTTAGGTGGCGATCCCCTGCAAGTACTCAACATGCAAGGTGATGTGCAAAACATGGATGTAACCGAAACTCCGCTTACAGAACATGACGAAGAAATGGGGCAGTTTGTTGCCGTTGTTTTAGCAGATACGGAAGATGTATGGAATAAGATATTTGCCAGTATGGGCAAAACATACAGGGAACCAAAGCTTGTGCTATTCCGGGGTAGTGTAAGCTCTGCATGCGGATACGCTCAAGACGCTACTGGTCCTTTTTACTGCCCAGGCGACGAAAAAGTATACATTGATTTAGACTATTTGGAGCAATTGCAAAACAAACTCGGCGCTAATGGCGATTTTGCCACAGCATATATTATTGCCCACGAAGTAGGACATCACGTTCAGAACTTACTAGGCACCATTAGTAAGGTTAATCAATACTATTCATCAGGTGTTAGCGAGGCTGAAGCCAATAAAATGACAGTAAAACTTGAACTCCAAGCCGATTTTCTTGCCGGTGTATGGGTGCATCATGCTCAAAAAATGAAAAACTTCCTTGAAGAAGGTGATTTGGATGAGGCGCTAAATGCTGCATCGGCGGTGGGCGACGACACTATTCAAAAGAAAACTCGAGGATATGTTACCCCCGACTCTTTTCAGCACGGAACCTCGGAACAACGAAAGAGTTGGCTTTACAAAGGAATTAAATCTGGAAATCTTAACGATGGAAATACATTTAAGTCGAATGAATTATAGAGCACCCTTAAGTATTTACTAAGGCTTTTGGTTCTAATCATTCTGCTAATTGCCAATCCAAAAGTATCTGATACCTGAACTAAGTTGAATTCTATCTGTTTTAACAGAGAGTATCAACTTATTTAAATTACTTTAAGTCGAAAACGAACAACAGGTACTAATAAATATTTGATACTTTTGCTGAGTAAAAAGTATTTCATGAATTTAAATCAACTATACACAAAGGCATTAAATCTTGAGTCACTATCGCTGGATGAAGGATTGTTTCTTTACAAAAATGCACCAACACAAGATTTGATTTTTATAGGGGGAGAACTCCGTAAAAAACACATCCCCTCAAATAAGGTAACTTGGCAGATTGACAGAAATGTGAATATTACCAATGTATGCGTTTCGGGTTGTAAATTTTGCAATTTTCATTGCAAAATCAGCTCCGACAATGCATTCATAACTTCAATCGACGAGTACCGCATAAAGATTGAAGAGTTGGAACGATACGGCGGCGACCAGCTGCTATTGCAGGGAGGCTTGCATCCAAAACTTGGGCTAGAATACTACTGTAACCTTTTTAACGAGTTAAAAGGCGAGTTTCCAAATATTAAATTACACGCACTTGGACCTCCCGAAGTGGCATTCATTGCCAAAAAGGAGCGAATGAGTTATGGCGATGTTCTGAAAGCGCTTATTGAGGCTGGCCTAGATAGCCTACCTGGCGCTGGTGCTGAAATTTTGGTAGATAGAGTCCGTAAATCCATATCACCTGGCAAACCCGATAGCCAAGCTTGGTTAGATGTTATGCACGAGGCGCATAAATTGGGTATGATTACATCGGCCACAATGATGATAGGCCATATTGAGACCTTCGAAGAGCGTCTGGAACACTTAATTAAACTTCGAGAACTTCAGGCACGCAAACCTGACGATGTTCCTGGGTTTCTAAACTTTATAGTTTGGACATTCCAGGATAAGGGGACAAAACTTGAAGGCGAGGGTGTTATCAGTAAAGTTTCGGCCGAGGAGTACATTCGCACCATAGCCATTTGCCGAATTATGCTCAATAATATCAAAAATATTCAAGCATCCTGGTTAACGGTTGGTATAGATACAGCTCAGGTATGCCTGCATGCTGGCGCCAACGATTTTGGCTCAATTATGATTGAGGAAAACGTAGTTTCATCGGCAGGGGCGAAAAATAAAATGGACGCATACGGCATTCAAAAATCCATAGTTGATGCTGGGTTTGAACCTCAACTTCGCAATCAACGCTACGAGTACATTGTGCTTCCAGACTGCGAATTCAGCAAGATATACACCTTAGATGAACTTAAGAAACATTAGAAATAGATAGTGCAATAAATAAAAATTCCGAGCGAAAACTCGGAATTTTCTGTTGAAACGAGCAAACGAATCAACATTTAATAATCAATTATGACGGATTGATATTAATTCATACACCTGACAATCAATGTATTATCTTGACTTTAATAACTGATTATCAATTATCTCCTTAAACATTTTCTTTGTTTCCTCTGGTGTGCGGGCAATTCCTGATGTTATAAAAGGCTTACCCTCCATAGGAAAGAACAAAAATGTTGGAATACTTTGAATCCCTATTTCAGACGAAATTTGTTGCTCTTTCTGAGTGTCAACTTTATAAACGTAAATTTTACCAGCATACTCTTTAGCGAGCTCATCCAAAATTGGAGAAGCAATTCTGCAAGGACCGCACCATGCTGCCCAAAAATCAACAATTGCGGGCTTATCGCCCAAATACTTCATATTATCGCCACCCTTAGTGTAATCCATTATTTTAGTTAAGAACTGCTCGCGAGTTATGCTCATGGCAACTCCATTTGGAGCTGATGACTCAACCTTTGCAACAACAGGTTCTCCTTCGGGCTTACCTTTAGCGGAACTATTGCCATTACAAGCCTCCAACGATATCACCATAAGTAAAAAAATCGGAAGAGTTACAATTAGTTTTTTCATATTCTTGTTTTTTCGTTAGTCTTTTTTAAAAATCACCGTGCCACAAATATAGCCAATGACACGGTGATAACCCAGAAACGTTATTCGTTACATTTAATCATTGGCCTTATACTGAAAGGCACCATAACCACAAAAATTCACACAACGTCCGCAGTTCAAGCAGTTTTCCTTATCAATCTCTGGAGCAGAATTCCAACTTTTCTGCTTTATTGCCCCTGTTGGGCAATAGCTAACAACTGGGCATGGATGATTCTGAGGACATTTTGATTCTTCAACAATAATAGTATGCATATTGTTCGTTTAGTATTAATTTGATACTGCAAAAATAATACATATTAATATATCTACATATAAATTTTTGTTGTTTTTTATCAATCTATATAAAAAAAGAAGCACTAACGTACCTCTTAATTTAATACACCCAATTAAATAACTACTTTCCACCCCTTAACTTTACTTCGTAGGTTTTTCCATTTACTGTAACAGTAGCAATATTATCGCACTCGCCGTTACCATAATCAAATGTTGCAGATTTATCGCCTACGGTTAATTCAATTGTACCCTCAACAATCCAGCGGCAGCTCAGTTTAATCATTAAAGCATTAGTAATTTGATGCGTATAGGCATATCCATTCCTGTTAATTCCAGTTGCAGTTCCCTCAACGGTATGAATATCGTCCCAGATATAGTAAGGGGTATCAAAACCTGCAACCCAAGTACGAGTCCTTGTGAATGTTCTGGTATAGGTAGTACCATCTGTAAAAGTTATTTTACCATCCTGCAAGGTAATAGTATAGGTATAATTTGCGGTTTTGGTAATATTCTTTTCACCTTCAATCAAATTGCCATTAATTGTGAAATTAACAAAGGTTACATTACGTTCAAAACTTTCCGCTAAAGGATTTCCAAGCGTTCTAATAACAATT
This sequence comes from uncultured Rikenellaceae bacterium, assembly GCA_964617235.1. Taxonomy (GTDB): domain Bacteria; phylum Bacteroidota; class Bacteroidia; order Bacteroidales; family Tenuifilaceae; genus SB25. The sequence continues at coordinate 3,739 of CAZTVY010000268.1, forward strand.
TGGCCATTCTTTACCTTTTCGAACCGTGCATTTCCATTAACAAAATTGGAGTATGTAATAGTATCAACCCTCCAGTCGCCATCCCAAGATGTTTTACGAGTACGGGTACCCTGTCCCTCAGTGTTAAGCACTGCGTAATCCATCGACTTTGCGTCATCTGATTTCATTGTTAATTCGTCAACTTCGGTTAATACATCATCATAGTAAGCGGTTGCCTCATCGTCCTGCTGCATTGTACTTACAATAGGGTCTGTTTCTTCGTCCTTTTGACAAGAAGTTAAACTGATAGTTGCCATTAACATTAGGCTTGTTGCAAAAATTAAACTTGTACGTTTCATAGCTGTAAGATTTAAGTTAAACATTTTATTAAACTGATACTTATCTATTTTCCTTAAGGATTATCATATTCCCGTTAACTTGCCAGTTTAAATTCATTGGCAAGCAAACCAATTCTAATGCGTTGTTTAAATTGTTATTGCTGAAATAGCCCGT
>CAZTVY010000269.1:0-4193 GCA_964617235.1 uncultured Rikenellaceae bacterium
GAGTTCAGTGGTGCCTGCGCAGGTTGCGGTGAGACTCCATACATCAAAGCAATTACTCAACTATACGGTGATAGAATGATTGTTGCTAACGCAACTGGTTGTTCGTCAATCTATGGTGGTTCTGCTCCATCAACCCCTTACTGTGCAAACAGCGAAGGACGTGGACCAGCTTGGGCAAACTCATTGTTTGAGGATAACGCTGAGTACGGATTTGGTATAGCCACTGGCGTTGAGAAACTACGCGACCGCATTGCTCGTAAATTAAACGAAGTAGTTAGCGGCAATTTCTCTGAAGCAACTAAAGAGGCTGCTAAGGAATGGATTGCTGGCAAAAATAACGCTGAACAATCAAAAGTTGCATCGGCTAAACTAATTGCTGCTCTAGGCAAAGAGAATAGTCCATTGGCTAAAGAACTGCTAGATATGAAACAGTACTTCGAGAAGAAATCTGTTTGGATATTTGGTGGTGATGGTTGGGCTTATGATATTGGATACGGCGGACTTGACCACGTTCTTTCAACTGGCGAAGATGTTAACGTGCTTGTAATGGATACCGAGGTTTACTCAAACACTGGTGGACAAGCATCAAAATCAACTCCAGTTGCTGCTGTTGCTAAATTTGCTGCATCGGGCAAGAGAGTTCGTAAGAAAGACCTTGGTATGATGGCAATGTCATACGGTTACGTTTACGTTGCACAGGTTGCAATGGGAGCTGACCACAACCAGTACTTCAAAGCAATCAAAGAAGCTGAAGCCTATCCAGGACCATCGTTAATTATTGCTTACTCTCCATGTATCAACCATGGTATCCGCAAGGGTATGGGAGCAACCCAAAACGAAGCTAAACTTGCAGTTAAGAGCGGTTACTGGCACTTATATCGCTTCAACCCAATGTTGGAGGCAGAAGGTAAGAATCCTTTCCAATTAGACTCTAAGGAGCCTGAATGGAATATGTTCCAAGATTTCTTGAAGAGCGAGGTTCGTTACACATCGTTACAACTATCGTTCCCACAAGAAGCAGGAGAATTATTCAAGGCTGCTGAGGATAATGCTAAATGGAGATACAACTCTTACAAGAAACTAGCAGGAAACAACGAATAGTATGCAATGTATTTTATGAGGAAGGAGCCGAAATGGCTCCTTCTTTTTTTTGCCTGATAGATAATTTATTACAGATAATTATTACTTTAGCATTGTTATTAAGTAAAATACTCAAGTAATGCCTTTTTGACTTATGCGGTTGGTGAAAATTTTGTTGGCAGTCTTTCTTATTTTTAATTATTTACCGCATTTCGGTCAGTATCAGCCTGTGTACAGGCATTTAACTGTTGACGAAGGTCTATCTGCTAGCGAAGTTTACCATGTTTTTCAAGACACTAAGGGCTATATCTGGTTTGCCACCAACAACGGGGTAAGCCGATTCGATGGTTATGGCTTTACCAACTTCGACCTAGTTTCGGGATTAGCTGACAATACGGTTTTTGAAATTTACGAAGATTACAAGCATCGCATTTGGTTTATCCCTTTTTCTGGGAATTTAAGTTATTATGAGGATGGTGTAATCAAGCAGTACGCCTACAACTCCAAAATCAAAACACACCTTCCAAATAGCAGGGGACCCATTAAAATGTCGTTTCATGTGGATAGCCTAGACAATATCTATCTCGGGCTAAAACAGTTTGGTCTAATAACAATAAACGCGGAGGGAATTTACACAAAACTGGAAGGCAAATTTAGTGAAGCGGATATGGTTTTTCAAGAACTTCCTTGCGGAAGAATCCTTACATCTAACCCAAACAGTACTTCCTTTAAGTATGAATTAATATACTTTGATGATAAAACAACCAATAAATTTTACTTTAAGGATTTGTTCAACGAGAATTTTGTTCCACTATATAGCTATGTCCAAAAAGCAAAAGATGGTTCAGTTTATATCTCAGCTAATGGCCATCTAGTTCAAATAAAGGAAGGGAAAATAGCACAACAAAACCATAGCGTAGGAAGCCTGATTATTTGGATGTTTATTGATGATGACAATAACTTGTGGGCATCATCCTTTGAAGGTGGTGTATATCTCTTCCCTAATTGTAATATTAGCCACCCCCCAAGCAAAGTCTTGCTAAAAGATTTTCAGATAACATCTGTACTAAAAGATAAGGAAGGTTCATACTGGTTTTCAACCCTCAACGATGGTGTTTTTTATGCACCAGACTATAGAATAAATATTTTATCAAAAGAGAATGGGTTAGCAGACAACCGAGTTAATGCGATATTTGCAGACAATGAAAAAGTTTATGTTGGTTATGAAATGGGGTTTGTTGATGTGGTTGTTGACAATCAAATAAAACATTACTCAGCAGACAATAAGATAGTTAACACGTCCTATGTTCGTTCAATCTACGGCGACACGTTAAATAACAAAATCTGGATAAGCGCTTTCAGCGAGTTAGGTTACTTTGAAAAACTTACCTACAAAAGAATACTGGTTAAGGACAACCTTATTTACCCTCGAAAAGTAATCTCATCAAAAGATGGAGGGTATTGGATTGGGTCTGCAAGGGGCTTAAAAAAAATACTTGATGATAAAATAATTTACGACTCGCAATACAAGGATGGCTTTAGCGGAATGGTTTTCAGTTTGGTCGAGGAAAAAAATGGAACTCTTTGGCTTAATACCATTAATGGCCTTTGGAAATACTTAAATGGCTCCTTCGAATACTTTGGAGACAAAGACGACCTTCTCACTAAAATTAGTCATAGTATGTTCATAAACCCTACCGACTCCTCTTTATGGATAGGAACCAATGGAGCAGGTATTGTGGTATACAAAAAAAAAGGCGAAATATCACAAATATCTACAAAAAATGGATTAATATCTAACTCAATACATCAACTCTACTATTCTAATGGAAATATTTGGGTAGCAACCAGGCAGGGGCTTTCGTTGATTAAAAATTCCAACACTGAAATTTTAAATTTCACCATCGACGATGGACTTCCAAGCAACGAAGTAACTTCGGTATATCCTAGAGGAAACAATGTTTATGTTGGAACAAACAAAGGAATGGCCATTATTGACATCGAGAAACTTACAAGAAACCACACCCCTCCACTTACAATAATTACAAAACTGATAGTAGAAGGAAAAGAAATTCCCCTGAATGATTCATCCATTCAACTTAATTACAACCAAAACACAATTGACTTAACCTATGTTGGACTGGCGTATAGAAACATGGGACGCTTACTGTATCGCCACCGGATGATTGGAATTGATACAAATTGGGCATACACCAAATCAACAAGTTGCCTTTACAGCGGAATGAAATCTGGGAAATATACCTTCCAGATACAGGCGCTGAATTCTAATGGCGTTTGGAATCCCACTCCTACTTCGTTGAAGTTCACGGTACGCCCCCCTTTCTGGGAGCGCTGGTGGTTCATTGGAGTTGTTGCTTTAATTTTAACAGGATTGCTTTATCTAGTTTACCTAATAAGAATTCGGGAAATTCGCAGAAGAAACGACATGATGAATAATATCAATCTTTACAAACAACAATCGCTTCGCCAGCAAATGAATCCTCACTTTATTTTTAACACACTCAACTCAATACAATACTACATCCTAGAGCGCGATACAATAAGTTCTCATAAATACCTCACCAAATTTGCTCGGTTAATGCGAATGACTCTAGACAACTCGCTATCACCCACAGTTACCCTTCGCGAAGAAATTGATGCATTGAGAATTTATCTTGAACTTGAGGCGTTACGCCTCGAAGGTCGTTTTAATTTCAGTATTGATATCGACAATAATGAAAGCATACTTGACATCAAAATTCCAACTCTGCTTATTCAGCCTTTTGTAGAAAATGCAATTTGGCATGGAATAATGCTAAAGCCAGAAAAAAATGGGACTGTAACAATTCGAGTCAACGACAGAGGTAATGTTGTGGTTTGTTCTATTGAGGACGATGGCGTGGGACGACAAGAAGCACAACGCATCCAAGAGCAGAATAGCAAGATTCACAAATCAAGAGGCTATCAAATTACTCAACAAAGAATTGACCTCCTTAATTCGATGTACAAAGAACGATTCGACATTAAAATTGAGGATCTTTTCGACACATCTAATAACCCCACTGGCACTCGTGTAAACATAACCACCCCCAAAGTACTGGGCTTAATTCAAT
>CAZTVY010000270.1:0-4172 GCA_964617235.1 uncultured Rikenellaceae bacterium
GATATGCTATATCAACAGGTCTATCACTCAACAGTCTAGGTGGAAATATCAGGTTTAGTGATGTTTTTACGCTTGAGACTAAAGATGGTAATTATACTGTTGCTGCTGGTGATAATGTAAAGTTCAAAGCACAATATATTACAATGCCTTTAGGATTTAAGTTTAGAACAAATCAAATAGGTTATTCTACTTACTATGCAACTGTTGGATTGAAAGGAAATATTAGATTGAAAGGTTTCGCATGGCAGGAGGCTAATAATGTAGATAGAGAGACTGCTACTGACCATTTTGCTTTTGCCTTTGCTTCCTACTATATTGGTGCAGGAATGGAATATTCCTTAGGCTCTGAGAGTGCAATTCAACTTGGTGTTGCGTTTACCAGTGGCTTAACCAAGTTTTTGGATGTTGATAATGGCTCTTTGGTTTCACAAAGTCTTTCCTTGAGAATAGGAGTTGTTTTTTAATTTTTAGTGTTGATGAGAATTGCGCTTGCACAGCAGAACTACACTGTTAACCATTTTGAGGGGAACCTTTCCAAAATGGTTGATACGATTGAAAAGGCAAAAACGGATAAGGTAGATTTGGTGGTTTTTTCGGAGCTTGCAATTTGCGGCTATCCGCCCCACGATTTGCTAGAACGCGAAGAGTTTGTAAGAAAATGCGTTGAGGCGGTTGAAAAACTTGCGAGTCATTCTGTCGGAATCTCCATAATTGTTGGTGCTCCAAGTTTGAATACAAGCCCTCGGGGAAAAATGCTTTTCAATTCTGCCTACGTGCTTTCCGACGGAAAAATTGCAAGCGTGCATCACAAATCGCTTTTGCCCGATTACGATGTTTTTGACGAGTATCGCTACTTCGAGCCAAATACCGACCAGTACTCATTGGCAAATATTGGCAATTCAAAAATTGCCATTACAGTTTGTGAGGATTTATGGGACGACCAGCCTGTAACATCATCGTTTGGTAGAGAAATGCTCTACCGCACTTCTCCAATGGAGAAACTGTCGAAGTTTAATCCCGATTTTATCATCAATATAGCGGCATCGCCCTTTAATTACAATAGCGAAGCTAGTAGGTTGGAGGTTTTCCGGAGCAATGTTGCCCGTTACGGATTACCAGTTATATATGTAAATCAGGTTGGTGGAAATACTGAACTACTTTTCGATGGTGGTTCAATGGTGCTTAATTCCAAGGGCGAAGTAATGCATTTGCTCAAAAGTTTTGAGGAAGACTATTTTGTGATTGATACAGGTGATTTAAACCTCAACAAGCTTCAAAGTGTTGAGAGTGATGACCAACTGAGAATTGCCCGAATTCACGATGCCTTGGTTATGGGTATTCGCGATTACTTCAAAAAGATGGGTTTTTCCAAGGCAACATTGGGCTTATCGGGAGGAATTGATTCGGCAGTAGTTCTTGCGCTTGCGCACAAGGCATTAGGTTCTGAGGCCATTCGAGTGTTGTTGATGCCTTCGCAGTACTCATCGCAGCACTCTATCGACGATGCTGTTGCTTTAGCAAATAAACTCAACATTCAGTACGATATTGTTGGTATTCAGCCAATTTTCGATTCGTTCAAAAGTCAACTTCAACCCATATTCGAAGGGCTTGAGGAGAATATCACCGAGGAAAACATTCAGGCAAGGGTAAGAGGAACGCTCCTTATGGCTCTTTCCAATAAATTTGGACATTTGCTACTTAACACATCCAACAAAAGTGAAGCGGCCGTTGGCTATGGTACTCTTTACGGCGATATGAATGGGGCAATTAGTGTGCTAGGCGATGTTTACAAAACCGATGTTTACCGTTTAGCAAACTACATCAACAGGAACGAAGAGATTATTCCAATTAACACGATAGTAAAACCCCCATCAGCGGAGCTAAGACCCGACCAAAAAGATTCAGATTCTTTACCACCTTACGATATTCTGGATGCTATTCTGTTTGCCTATATTGAGCAGCAGTTAAGCGCCGATAAAATAATTGAGCAGGGTTTTAGTTTGGAAACAGTAACAAGAGTAATACGTTTAGTTAACATTAATGAGTATAAACGATTCCAAGCACCTCCAATCCTAAGGGTTTCATCCAAAGCATTTGGGTTTGGGCGAAAAATGCCATTGGTGGCAAAATGGTAATCATTTAAAATTGCATGAAATTTCGAATAGATAACTTCGTTATTGCTATTATAGCAGTTATTATTCTTGCCTATCTGCAACCGAGTTGGGGTGCAAAAAGTAGTCCTGTCCCTTTCGATTTAATTGGAAGCATTGGCATTTCCTTGGTGTTCTTTTTCTATGGCTTGAGGCTTAGCCCTGAAAAAATTAGAAATGGATTACTTAACTGGAAATTGCACGTATTGGTGCAGCTCTCAACATTTGTAATTTTTCCGCTGTTCATCATTATTTTTAGACCAATTGCACAAACAGAGCAGGGGCAGAGTTTGTGGTTATCGTTCCTTTTTTTAGCGGCTTTACCCTCAACTGTGTCATCATCTGTGGTGATGGTTTCAATTGCTAAGGGCAATATTCCCGCGGCAATTTTCAATGCGAGCATCTCTGGATTAATTGGAATTGTTATTACTCCGCTATGGATGGGATTATTTCTGCACCAAACAGGAGGCGAATTTAATTTAGGCAGTATCTATATCAAGTTGGTTGTTGAAATTCTTATACCAGTAGTCGCTGGTACAATTCTGCAACGGAAGTTGGGTAAATATGCTTTGAAGTGGAATAAACACCTGTCAACCTTCGACAAATCGGTTGTTCTAATAATTATCTATAAAAGTTTTTCCGAATCGTTCGATAAAAAAGTGTTTAGCTCAGTGGGTGCACCCGAGTTGCTTTTGATTTTTGCCGCAACATTAAGTTTGTTTTTTGCAATGTATTTTCTGACTGGCTATTTGGCTAAATGGCTGGGATTTAACAAGGAAGATAGCATTACTGCTCAGTTCTGTGGAACAAAAAAATCGTTGATACATGGTACGGTTTTCTCCAAGATATTATTTCCAAACGCCATATCAATAGGTATAATTCTTTTGCCTTTAATGCTATTTCACGCTCTTCAAATTTTCATAGTCAGCATAATTGCTACAAAACTTGGAAAACGAAAATTGGAATAACTAAAATTTCGCGTAAGTGTCTTTTTGTGAGCGATTTACGATTATGAAACCAAAATTATGTTAAAAATATGCTACATAGCATAAAAAGTTATAATTTTGAAGGATTAATCAGAAATGTTGTACCATGGCTCAGCATCATATCGACATAGAAAACGTTTTCGAAGGGGTGTGCGGTCTTTTCCCCAATTTAAAACCCGATGAAAGGGAGAAAATGCACAAGAATTTCTCGTGCATGCATGTTCGAAAGGGTGAAATTATTTACCGCGAAGGCGATAAACCTGCTGGTTTAGTTTGCTTATCGCGAGGTAAGGTAAAGCTCTACAAAGAGGGTGTTGGTGGCCGTGACCAAATTGTGCGAATGGCTAAACCTATTGGTTTTATTGGTTATCGTGCTCTTTTTGCTGATGAAAACTACTCTGCGACCGCTCAAGCACTAGAGGACTCTGTGGTTTGCTCAATCGATAAGGATATATTTATGGATATCCTACGCAATAATGCTGAATTAACACTACATATTCTAAAATCTGTTGCAACAGAACTTGGTTTTTCAACCAATAGAACAGTAACACTTACCCAAAAGCACATTCGCGGTCGTTTGGCCGAATCGTTGGTATTTTTACGTGATACATACGGTTTCGAGGACGATGCTAAAACTCTTAAGGTTTACCTTTCACGCGAGGATTTGGCAAACCTTTCCAATATGACCACCTCAAATGCAATCAGAACCCTATCCAGCTTCTCCGATGAGGGTGTAATTGAACTCGATGGTCGTAGAATTAAGGTTTTAGACCAATACAAGTTGGAGCGTATTAGTGATTTAGGTTAGGAAAGATGTTGTCTGTTCTGGGTTTTCAGTTATCTGCTTATTACTTCATAACCCATAACTAACAATCGATTTTTTACTCCTGATAGTAAATTCGTTTTACCCGTCGCGATATTGAGGTCAATACTTCGTATGGAATTGTTTCCAGCGCTTTGGCCACATCGTATATGGTTGGGTTGGCGCCAAAAATTGTTACCTCATCACCTTCGGAAACATCAATTCCTGTGGCAT
>CAZTVY010000271.1:0-4166 GCA_964617235.1 uncultured Rikenellaceae bacterium
TAGTCAGAAAACTTTGGTTTAACAAGAGCAACATCAACCTAATAACTTAATTTTTCAATCACCTAATAACAGAACAAACTAACAAACTAAACAAATTCAAACTGTTTGCGTTACTACTTTGCTATTTAGATTTATTCCAAATAACAAAAATTGACAAAAATCATTAGAAATGTTTTTCGATATGTATTTTTTTGCATATCGAAAATTTAGGTTAAAATAATTAAACTATTAAATATATGAATAACGCAATTTTCAGCTTTGAACGACCAAAGAATGAGCCAATTCTAAGTTACAAATCGTGCTCGCCCGAAAGAATTAAACTTGAAAAAGAGCTAGAGAACTTAGCGAACACAGTAACTGAAATCCCATTGATTATTGGTGGCAAGGAAATTAGAACTGGGGTAACAGAAACTGTGAGAATGCCTCACAACCATTCGCATATCCTAGCAACATTTCACTTAGCTGGCGAAAAGGAAGTAAATATGGCTATTGATGCTGCGCTTGCTGCTCGTCACCAATGGGAACAAACATCGTGGATTGACAGGGTTTCCGTAACCCTAAAGATTGCTGAGTTAATAGCAACAAAATACCGCCCATTAATAAATGCGGCCACAATGCTAGGTCAAAGCAAGAATGCTTACCAAGCAGAGATTGATTCAGCCTGCGAGGTTATTGACTTCTTACGTTTCAACGCATACTTTGTGAGTCAAATCTACAACGAGCAGCCAATTTCGGAGAATTCTCACTTAAACAGAACTGAGTACCGTCCATTGGAAGGGTTTGTGTTCACCGTTTCGCCATTCAATTTCACTGCAATTGCATCGAACCTGAATTTATCGCCTGTACTAATGGGCAACACTGTTGTTTGGAAACCAGCAACCACCTCACTTCTATCAAATTATATTTTGATGAAAATTTTTAAGGAAGCCGGCGTTCCAGATGGAGTTATCAACTTTGTTCCAAGTAAAGGCTCGGTAATTGGCAAGGAAATATTTAAACACCCAATGCTTGCAGGTATTCACTTCACAGGTTCAACCGGAACATTTAACCATTTCTGGCGTCAAATAGCCGAGAACCTTGGCAAGTACCGCTCATACCCAAAACTAGTTGGCGAAACTGGCGGTAAGGACTTTATTGTGGTTCACCCAAGCGCACAACTCGATGAGGTTGCAGTAGCAATGGTTCGTGGTTCATTTGAATACCAAGGACAAAAATGCTCTGCCGCATCGCGCGCATACGTTCCAAAATCGATGTGGCCTGCACTGAAAGATGCCATGGGTAAAATGCTGGGCGAAATTAAAATGGGCGACCCACGTGATTTCACAAACTTTGTGAATGCTGTTATAGACCAAGCATCGTTCGACAATATTATGGGCTATATCAAAAAAGCAAATGAGGCTAACGATGCTGAGATTGTTTTTGGAGGTAAAGGCGATAATTCAGTTGGATACTTTGTTGAACCAACAGTAATTTTAACCTCAAATCCACACTTCATAACCATGGAGGAGGAAATTTTTGGGCCAGTTCTTACAATCTACACTTACAACGATAACGAGTACGAAAAAACACTTGAACTTTGCGACCAAACATCGCCATACGCACTAACGGGAGCAATTTTTGCAACCGACCGTGCTGCTATAGATTTGGCAATGGAAAAACTACGCTACGCTGCAGGTAACTTCTATGTAAACGATAAACCAACAGGAGCAGTGGTAGGTCAGCAACCATTTGGTGGAGCACGCGCATCAGGAACAAACGATAAGGCTGGTAGCCACTTAAATCTTATCCGTTGGACTAGCGCTCGTACAATCAAGGAAACACTTGTTCCACCAACCGATTACAAGTATCCATTTATGCAGGAAAACTGCAAATAGAATATTTACGATAATATGACTACCCAGTCATAGTTTATGTTTATGGTTTGTAAAGTTGGAGTAGCAATGCTCCAACTTTACTTTTTTAGGAACGATTTAAAGTTTCGTGCCAAGCCATGGTTGGACGGTTTATAGGATAACCATTTTCAGTGCGATACTTTATTCGCTCATCGGTAAAGTTCCACCAATTTTTACTGCTGTCCTTTGTATTGGCATAGTATACCACCAAGCGGAATTGGTCCTCAACACAGGGGTCAATCCAGTACCCTTTTAACAGTTCAAACTCATTGGTTAGTAAAGCCCCATCTTTACCTTTCAACTCATCTATTGAGTAATAGCCTAACGAAACTAAATCTTCAGCAAACCGAATACCCACCGAAGGTATAGATTGAAACTCAACCAAAGCATAAATCTCCCTAGCCCTTTCAGCCGATACGCCAAGAATTACCTCTAGCTCATCAACAGCGTAATCGGTAATATCACTAAGTTTAATTTTAGTATGTTTTAAACGCTGTTTTTCTGCGTCGGTTAATGGTAGTTTTAAACTTGATTTTTTCATTTAAATCTAGATTACTGTTAACAAAACTGTTCTTAAAATTACAACTATTATCAACTTGTTTAAAAATCAAATTTGTAATTTTGATATAAAATAGAGGTCAATTGACCCAAATAAATTCAAAAATGCTCAAAACAAAACTTTACCACTTGGTTGAGAAAGGTGAGCACGGCTCAAAAATTAACCTTTGGTTCGACTACTCAATAATGGTTTTAATTGTACTGAATGTTATTGCCATTTTACTTGAAACTGTGGCTTCAATTCACTCACATTATAACATCTACTTTAGAGCATTTGAAATATTCTCGGTGATAATATTCACCTTTGAGTATTTGACTCGAATTTACGTTTCAGACTTAACTCACCCCACAAATAGTAGACTTAAATCGGCTCTCAAATTTATATTCTCGGGCTACGGATTAATTGACCTTTTAGCCATAATGCCATTCTACTTACCATTTATAGTAAAACTCGACCTACGATTTATAAGAATTCTCAGAATAATGCGTTTTTTGCGATTGCTTAAAATTAACCGATACAGTAACTCGCTGAATATTATCGGCGAGGTTTTCAGGGAAAAAAAGGCAGACTTGGCAATTACCGGTTTCTTGACGTTTCTGATACTAATAATTGCTTCGTTCCTGATGTACTACGTTGAAGGCGATGTGCAACCCAATAAATTCCCAAACATATTTGCCTGCTTTTGGTGGGCCATAGCAACACTTACCACTGTAGGATATGGCGATGTTTACCCAATAACAGCAATGGGAAAACTTATTAGCGGATTTATTGCAATACTCGGCATTGGTCTTGTGGCACTTCCCACAGGACTAGTAAGTGCTGGTTTTATGGAAAAAATCAACAAAAAGCATCATCACCCAAAAAAATGTCCGCATTGCGGCAAAGAGATTAATTAATTATCACTTATCCTTTTCTATCTTATCAATAAACCTATACTTTTCTTGACGCATTTTCCACCTTTCGCGGGCAAATTGTTGCATATCTGCAATGGTATCTTTCTCATCTACAATTTCGAAGCCAAGAAGTGTTTCAATAATATCCTCCATGGTAACGATTCCGTCCATACCACCGTACTCGTCAACAACTACTGCAATGTGTTCTTTCTTTTCAAGCAGCAACTCCCATACACCCAAAAGGGGTTTTGAGTTGGGTATAAAAACAATTTCGCGTTTTAAGTCTTTAAGCTTAAGGCCAACCTTATCCTCTGCAAGTTTCTCGAATACCGTCTGTCTGAAAACATATCCTGTAATGTGCTCATCATTCTCGGAATAAACTGGAATTCTTGAAAACCGTAAATACTCCTTATTTTTCAGAAAATCGTCAAGTTCCATATTTTCATCGGCAACAGAAACAACTACACGAGGAGTCATAACCTCATAGGTTTTTATGGATTTAAGGCGGATTAGGTTTTGAATTATTTTGTTCTCCTTTTCGCCAAATACGCCTTCCTCTTCTCCAATATTTGCCAAAACAGATATTTCCTCTCTACTTGTAGTATGTTCAGTTCCTTTTCTTGAAAACAGTTTTGTGATAAATGATGAAATAATAACCAATGGATATGTAATAAATATCATTGCACGAATAACAATGCCGGAAACGCCTATTAGCTCTCTCCAATACCTTGCACCTATGGTCTTTGGGAAAATCTCAGTCAACACTAGAATTAATATGGTAAGAATAGCCGATACCAGACCAAAGTATTCTTCTCCAAAAAC
>CAZTVY010000272.1:0-4126 GCA_964617235.1 uncultured Rikenellaceae bacterium
GTAATTGCAGGTATTACAGGAACCGACTTCAATTCTTGTAATTCTTATCTTTACCAATAAGAATATGAGCGGAAAACAAAAGGGAATACTTGGATCCATTGCTGTTGCTGCACTAGTAATTGCAGGTATTACAGGAACCGACTTCAATCCTCCATCACAGGAAGAGTATGCAAAGCAAACCGAGGAAGTTAAATCTCTCAACAATGGAAACAACCATGTTTATTGGACCAAATCGGGAAAAAGTTACCATTTATACCAGGATTGCTCCTATATCAACACCTCTAGAACAGATGAGATATTTGAAGGAACTGTTGCCAACGCAAGAGAGTTAAAAAACATCACCGACCTTTGCGATAGATGCGCCAATAGAGCCAAAAAGGAAACAGAAGTCACAACCACACCGGAGTAAAAGTGTTTAAAATTAAAGAAATGGCAGGATATACCTGCCATTTCTTTTAAGGAGTAAGGGGCATCTTAGCCTGAACCTTCCCAGATGAGTTTGACACACCTACGTAAACGACAAAACAATTCAATCCGAACTGTATCAATACTATGTAGGGCGCAATAAAACAAAACATAAAAACCAAGATCAAATCTATAGGGTATTTTCACCCAAGTGTATCATACTAACAAAGGTCAAAAAACTCCTTAAAAAATTATTTTTATGAAAAGTAAAATATTCTGGGCAAGCGTAATAATGCCTATTGTTCTCTGTTGTTGCAAAGATCAAGTAAGATACACCGATGGAGTTTACAGCGGAAAATCAAAAGCAATATACAATGATGAAAATTTTTGGGGACAGGTTCAAATAACAATTAAAAAAGGTAAGATTGTTGATGTTGATTTTAAGATTATCGATTCAACCCTACATGAAGTTTTTGACTATACCTACGAGAAACACTACATAGGAAACGATTTATACATGCAACAATGCCGTGATGATTGGCAAGGTGTTCTGAAATATCCTGAAAATCTTATAAAGCATCAAAATATAGATGATGTTGATGTAATATCTGGAGCAACATGGTCCTACAACATGCTAAAATACGCTACAATTGAAGCCCTGCAAAACGCTAAAACACAGCGATATTAAAAAAGGCTCGACACTGTCGAACCTTATCTGTGGAGGTAAGGGGAGTCGAACCCCTGACCTCTTGCATGCCATGCAAGCGCTCTAGCCAACTGAGCTATACCCCCATCTTGAACTTCATTTGCGCTTGCAAAATTATACTATTTTAACAAATATCAGTCAATTTGATTTATTTTTTTAACATGTTTTAAAAATTTGCGTATAAAATTGTAAGAAAGAGAAAAAATTTGTTGCTTTGTAGCGCTGAAATTTTTACGAGCAATAAAACAAAAAAGTAACCGTTATACTTAGACCAGACATATTAAATACTATGGAACTAAAGAAATCACCTAAGGCAGACCTAGAGAACAAAAAATCTATCTTCTTTGAGATTGGACTAGCAGTTGCATTGCTAATTGTTCTTTTGGCCTTTGAATGGACCTCATCAGAAACTGTAAATGTTGAGGAGTTAAAGACTCAGGAAGTTAAAGTTGAGGAGGAGATGATGGATATCACTCGTCAGGACGAAATCAAGCAACCAGAACCACCTAAAGTTGTTCAGTTAACAGATATTATCAAGATTGTTGACGACAACGTAAACATTAAAGACAACTCGGATATCTTTGACTCTGACTTCAAGGAGGACGCTGCAGTAAAAATTGTAGAATTTACTGAGAAACAAGAAGAAGAAGTTGAAGAGTATGTTCCTTTCGTTGTTGTTGAAGAGATGCCAAGTTTTGGTCCTGGTGGAATTGATGAATTCCGCAACAACTACATCGCTAAAAACTTAAAATATCCTGATGTTGCTGCAGAAAATGGTATTCAAGGACGCGTTTACATCAACTTTGTTGTTGAACCCGATGGTAGAGTTACAAACGTTAAGGTAGTAAGAGGTGTTGACCCTGCTCTTGACAAAGAGGCCGTTCGCGTTGTATCATCATCTCCAAAGTGGAAACCTGGAAAACAACGTGGCAAACCTGTTCGCGTTCAGTTTACAATTCCAATCATCTTCGTACTTCAATAAGTTTATTCCATAACAAAAAAACCTCGACATAAAGTCGAGGTTTTTTTGTTACACCAAAATCTCAAAATAATTTTAACAAACCCAACAATAAAGGAAGTTTGCATATACTTTTCAGGACAACCATAACGTTATTTAAGAAACCACTTAAACCAAAAAGTTATGGTACCCAAAAAATCATCTAAAGCAGACCTTGAGAGCAAAAAATCTTTGTTTTTTGAGATTGGGTTAGCATTGGCAATGCTTCTTGTTCTTATGGCCTTTGAATGGAAATCTACCCAAAATATTGATGTTAAGATCTTAAGCAGTTCAACGCTTCAACCAGAGTTTGATTTGCTGCCTACACCTGTAAATCCTGAAAAAGATAAACCAGCTCCTCCAAAAGAAATTTCTTACAGCGACCAAATTACTGTTATAGAAAACTATCTCGAACCTAAAGGTGAAGTGGATATCTTTCCAGAAATTGGATTAGACGATCCCGTTCCTGTATTCAAAATTAAACCAGATGAGACAGAAATAGAAGATCCGTTCATTAGTGTTGAAATTATGCCCAAATTTGGAAATGGTGATATTGAAGAGTTTAGAAAAGATTTTGTTCTTAAGAATTTAAAATACCCCCAGGATGCTCAAGAAAATGGCGTTTGGGGATGGGTCTACATAGAATTTGTGGTAGAATGTGACGGTTCTGTTTCTAATGTTAATTCGGTAAGAAATACAGACCAATCATTAATTAATGAGGCAATTAGAGTAATCAAAATGTCTCCCAAATGGACCCCTGGCAAACATAACGGTAAACCAGCGCGCGTTAAGTTTGTTCTTCCCATAAACTTCGTTTTAAATTAACCTTAACTACTCTTAGAATCTTTTAAGCCGAGAAGCCCTCGGCTTTTTTATTTCAACAAATTTTTAGTTTACTTTGAATGATTTTTACTAACCAAGCATTTAGATGATTACACCCATTAGCACTGAAAAAAAACAAGAGAAGGCTGTTCTGGTTGCAGTAATACTACCGGGACAAAAGGAGGATGAAGTAACTGAGTACCTCGATGAACTTGAGTTCTTGGCCGACACAGCCGGAGCTTCAACTGCAAAACGATTTCTTCAAAAAATTGATATTCCCAATTCCCGCTCCTTCATTGGAAAAGGAAAAGTAATGGAAATTGCCAACTACGTGGAGGAAAACGAAATTGACATGGTGATTTTCGACGACGAACTTACCCCTACCCAACTCCGTAATCTTGAGCATGAACTTAAACGAAAGGTTTTAGATAGAACCAACCTGATACTTGATGTTTTTGCTCAACGGGCAAAAACCGCATATGCAAAAACTCAGGTTGAACTGGCGCAATATCAATTTTTACTACCAAGACTAACCCGAATGTGGACTCACCTTGAGCGCCAACGTGGAGGTATTGGGCTTAGAGGTCCTGGAGAAACTGAAATTGAAACCGACCGCCGTATTATCCGCGAAAAAATATCGCGCCTAAAGGACGAGTTAAGCAAGATTGACCGACAAATGCTTACCCAACGAAAAAATCGTGGTAGCATGGTTAGGGTTGCGCTGGTTGGTTACACCAACGTTGGCAAATCAACGTTGATGAATTTAATTAGCAAATCCGATGTTTTTGCCGAGAATAAACTCTTTGCAACACTCGACACCACAGTGCGAAAGGTGGTTATTGGTAACCTGCCATTCTTGCTCTCCGACACCGTTGGATTTATTCGTAAATTACCACATCAGCTTGTGGAATCGTTTAAATCCACCCTCGACGAGGTACGCGAGGCTGATTTGCTACTTCATGTAGTTGATATATCGCACCCCAGTTTTGAAGACCAAATTAACGTGGTAAATCAAACCCTTCACGAGCTGAAAACAGGGGAAAAACCAACAATTATTGTTTTCAATAAAATTGACGCCTACAAATGGGAAGAAAAGGATGCTGACGACAATACGCCCCGAACCGATAGAAACATCAGTTTAAATGAACTTAAAAATAGCTGGATGGCGAAAAAGGATGTTCACACAATATTTATTT
>CAZTVY010000273.1:0-4110 GCA_964617235.1 uncultured Rikenellaceae bacterium
CTCTGGCGCTGGTTGTGCCACATGCAGGATATGTGTTTTCGGCAAGTGTTGCTGCAAATGCTTACTGTCAGTTGGGTAGAGATACAAAGTTTAAACATGTTTTTTTAATTGGTTCCAGCCATACCATGTATTTTAACGGTGTGTCGATATATACAGAAGGCGATTTTATCACCCCATTAGGTCGGGTAAAAGTTGACCCTTTGGCAAAAGAACTTGTGCAGAAATACAGTATATTTAATGATGATATCAAACCTCATGAGCGGGAGCATAGCCTTGAGGTTCAACTACCCCTGTTACAGTATTGGTTGAAGAACGAATTTAGCATTATCCCAATTATTGTTGGTGGAGAATCGCAAAGCACAAGTTCGCTTTTGGCCGAGGCGCTTGCGCCGTATTTCAACGAGGATAACCTATTTATAGTAAGTTCTGATTTTTCTCACTATCCTAGTTATGCCAATGCGGTTTCAAGTGACGATGATATGGCCAAAGCAATTGTTTCTAACTCTGCTGTGCAGTTTTTGAAGGCAAAAATAAAACTGGAAAATTCAGGAGTTGACGATTTGGCCACAGCCATGTGTGGTTGGACTTCGGGACTCGCATTGCTTAAAATTACAGAGACATTAAAAGATGTTGAGTATAAAACCATAATGTATCGCAACTCTGGCGATTCGCCCTACGGAGATAAAGAGCGGGTGGTTGGTTACTGGGCTATTGCGGCTGTAAAAAAACAACCGGTTGTTGATGATTTTATTTTGTCTGTTGAAGATAAGTTGCAGCTACTTAACTTGGCAAGGAATACCATAATTAGCCATCTTAAAGGGAAAAATCAAACCCCTTTGGATGAAACCCAAGTTAGTTCAGGTTTGATGTCAAGCGCTGGTGCTTTTGTTACTTTACGTAATAATGGTCAACTGCGTGGTTGTATAGGCAACTTCTCCACATCAATACCTTTATATAAGGTTGTAATGTCAATGGCTATTGCTGCCGCAACAGAGGATTATAGGTTCAGCAAGGTTTCTCTAAATGAGATGGACGAAATTACTATCGAAATTTCGGTTTTAACACCCATGAGAAAGATAAACTCTGCCGAAGAGTTTATACCAGGAAAGCATGGGATTTATATAAAAAAAGGTGGGCGTTCTGGCACTTTCCTTCCACAGGTTGGTGTTGAGACGGGATGGAGTCGCGATGAGTTGTTGGGGCATTGTGCTCGCGACAAGGCCTTTATTGGTTGGGACGGATGGAAGGATTCTGATGCTGAACTTTTCGTTTATGAGGCCATTGTTTTTGAGGAGAAGGTGTTTGGAATGTAAATGAAGCAGGACGCATTCCTGCTTTCTGCGGTTAAGTTCTCTTTTTGTGTTCGACTTTAATTAATGCCAAAAAAGTATTCACAGACAGAGCAGAGTAAAAATGGATAAGTGCTGACTAAAACCTTTATAATTAAAGGCTTATTTATTGTTAATTATTAGATATAAACTATTTGTAACTTTTTTTATTGTATATTTCAGTATTGTTTGAGTCAAATTTTTGATGACAAAGATTCAAACGCGTATTAATACCTAATAAATCATAAACCTATGAAAGGAATTATTTTACTTTTAGTTTTTTCGATTTCATCATTCAATATTTTATTTGCTCAAGATGAAGATCAAAAAGTACTTATTAAAAATGTTATTCAAAGTGCTTATGTTGATGGATTGTGTAATAATGCTGATGCTGAAGCTGTAAATAAGGGTTTTCACCCAGGGTTTAATTTACTTGGAGTTGGTAGTGGTAATATAATGTGGACGTATCCTATACACAGTTGGATGGAGAATGCTAAGAATGGAAAAAAGAAAGGATTAAAATACTCCTTTCAAAATGAGTTTACTACAATAAAGTTCGTATTTGTTGATGTTGCAGGTACTACCGCTGTTGCAAAAATTGAGTTTTATGAAGGTAGTGTGATGACCTCTATAGATTATTTGTCGTTGTTGAAATTCGAGGATGGCTGGAAAATAGTAAGTAAAACATTTTACTCTATACCACAGGCAGAGAAATAGGAAGTCTTATAGTTTTCTAATTTTTTTATAACAAAAAAAGGAGGCATTTGCCTCCTTTCCTTATTTTGTCTAGAGTCTTGTGCCTGACATCTAGTGTCTGATCTAAATCTATTCGTCTTGGTCTTCTGCTTCGTAAGCTTTTAGAAGTTTCTCCTGAACATCGGACGGAACTTGTTCGTAAGCATTGAACTTCATGTTGTAGGTTGCACGACCACTGGTTAGTGATGATAGCGCAGTAGAGTACTTGTTAAGTTCAGCTAGAGGTACCTTAGCGTTGATAACCTCGAATCCTTTAACGCTGCCCATACCCATGATAATTGCACGACGGTTCTGAAGGTCGCTCATTACATCACCCATTCTGTCCGATGGAACAAGAACTTCCACATCGTAAACAGGTTCCATAATCTTTGGACCAGCCTCTTTAAAAGCAGTTTTAAATGCGTTACGGCCTGCTAGTTTAAAGGAGATTTCGTTGGAGTCAACTGGGTGCATCTTACCATCGTAAACAGCAACGCGGATATCGCGAGCGTACGAACCGGTTAGAGGACCTTCCTCCATTTTCTCCATAATACCTTTTAGAATTGCAGGAAGAAAACGAGCATCAATTGCACCACCAACAATACAGTTGTAGAAAACAAGCTTTCCGCCCCACTCTAGTGGCACCTCTTCTTTTCCGCGTACGCTGATGTTAACCTCTTTGCCAGCAATTTTATACTTTGTAGGATCTGGAGCGCCTTCAACGTGTGGTTCAATTACAATGTGAACCTCACCAAACTGTCCAGCACCACCCGATTGTTTTTTGTGACGGTAGTCTGCGGCAGCAATCTTTGTAATAGTCTCACGGTAAGAAATGCGAGGAGGAATAAACTCAATCTCAAGTTTGTTGAGGTTAGTTAACTGCCACTTCAATGTATTTAAATGATGCTCGCCCTGACCCGATACAATGATTTGCTTCAACTCTTTAGAGTGCTCCACAAGAATTGTAGGATCCTCCTGATGAGCTTTATGTAAAAGTTCACTCATCTTTTCGGTATCAGCTTCATTTTTAGGTCTTATGGCAGTGCGGAATTTTGCATTTGGGAACACCATTGAATCGAATGTGAAATCCAAGCCAGCACCACAAAGGGTATGGTTGGTTTTTGTGTTCTTCAACTTTACAGTTGCTCCAATATCGCCAGCTGCAAGTTCAGTTACCTTATTACGGTTTTTGCCAGCAACAACAAACAGCTGAGCTATACGCTCTTTTGTTGAGTTGTTAGCATTTGTTAAGTCCATACCCTCGGTTACTTTACCCGACATTACGCGGAAGTAGCTAATCTCACCGATGTGAGGTTCAATGGATGACTTAAATATGAAAAGCGAAGTTGGAGCAGATGCATCGCATTTTACTTCCTTATCGTTATTGTTCTTAAGTACTGGAGTCGATGCAGGATTTGGACCTACATTTAGAATGAAATCCATCAAGCGTTTTGTTCCAATATTACGTTTTGCCGATAGGCAGAACACAGGGAAAAGCTGACGGTTGCGGATACCTGCTGATAATCCTGAACGCATCTCATCTTCGCTCAATGAACCCTGCTCAAAGAACTTTTCCATTAACGATTCATCGTTCTCAGCTGCTGCCTCAATAAGAGCGTTGTGTAGTTCCGCTGCTTTATCGGCCTCCTCGGCAGGAATTGGGAACTCTTCACGAATACCAGTATCGCCTTTAAACTTGTACATCTTCATGGTGATAACATCAATAAATGCATCGAAAGATGTACCTGGATTAACAGGATACTGAGCTAAAATAACCTTACTACCAAAAGTCTGCTTTAATGAATCCAAGGTTTGGTCGAAATTAGCTTTTTCGTGATCCAACTGGTTAATGCCAAGCACCATTGGTTTGTGCATGCGCTCAGCATGGCGGTTGAAAATTTCAGTACCAACCTCAACACCGTACTGGCCATTAATAACCATTACCATAATGTCGGCTGGGTACATTGATGAGATAACGCCGCCCACGAAATCGTCGGAACCTGGAGTGTCAATTATATTTAACTTGCGGTCCAAAAATTCTGTATAA
>CAZTVY010000274.1:0-4105 GCA_964617235.1 uncultured Rikenellaceae bacterium
GCTTGTAAGGCAGGTGCTCTGAACCAACTGAGCTAAGCTCCCAATCTCTTTTCATCACTCATTTCCCTTTGGAAACGCGATGCAAAAGTAGCCCAAATTTTCATTTCCACAAATTTTTCGATGAAAATTTTTAAAATATTTTTCTGAATTTTTACATAAAAACTCAATGAATATTGATTTTCAAAAATTTACAGAAAACTATTTGCTCTCCAAATACTCTCTTTTGATCTCGTTAAAAGTTTCTTTAACCGATATTATTTTCTTTGCAAGGTAAGCATTGGTTCCTGCAAAGGCATAGCCATTCTCTAAATTCCCTCTAAATGCATTAAAAAGAGCCGTAATAATGCAGTAAGGGCTCGATGAAACATCGCAAGTTCTGATGCACTTAAACGGGCAACGAATTGGCTGTTTGTAGCCAAGTCTAATCTTTTCGATAAAACTATTGCCAATAGCCCTACCAGGCATTCCTACAGGGCTTTTAATTATTTCAATATCTTTCTCGGTTGCATCAATATATGTCTGTTTGAATGCCTCGGATGCATCGCACTCGGTAGTAGTAACAAAACGAGTTCCCATTTGAACACCTGATGCACCAAGGTTCATAATGTTTTTGATATCTTGACCTGTATAAACACCTCCTGCAGCAATAACAGGTATTTTCACATCATAAGTATCCTCAAACTGCTTAGCAACAGCAACTACTTCTGGGATTAATCGTTCTAAGGAATAGTTTTCATCATTAAGTTGTTCCGATTTAAATCCAAGGTGACCTCCAGCTTTAGGTCCCTCAACAACAATTGCATCGGGCAAATAATCATAATCCTTCTTCCACTTTTCACAAATAATCTTGGCCGCCCTACCCGACGATACGATAGGCACCAACTTAGTTGTACTATCGCTTTTTAGATAACTAGGCATATCCAACGGCAACCCTGCCCCGCTGAAAATAATATCAGCTTTTTCTGCAATGGCCGTTTTTACCATATCGGCAAAGTTCGACATTGCGACCATTACATTTACGCCAATAACACCAAAAGTTTTTTCTCGAGCTTTTCTTAGTTCCTCCTTTAAGCCTTCAATACTTGCTTCGATATAATCTGCTCCAGATTTCCGATAAAGCAGACCTAATCCTGCACTTGAAATCACACCAATTCCTCCCTCGTTAGCCACAGCAGCAGCCATGCCCGAAAGAGAAATTCCAACACCCATTCCACCTTGTACAACAGGAACAGCAACAACTAAGTTGCCAATACGTAAGGGGTTCATCATAAAATTCTATATATAAAGTTAAAATATCAACCCCTTAAATAAATTTAAATCTGAGGTTCTGTCAAAGGTACTTTTAATTTCAAAAGAAAAAACTAAACGGACGTATAATTCAATAATTTAACACTTTTTGGTTATCTAAATAAGTTCCTCTCCTAAAAATAACTACTACAATAACTCCATCAACTTTTCTAAACGAACGCCACGTGAACCCTTTAATAAAATTGTACAATTATTTAAAGGATGACTTTTAATATAATCTAAGCACTCGTCAGAATTAGAGAAGAAAAGAAATTTGTCATGAACGCCTCTAAATCCATCTCCAACCAAAAAAACATCCTGAAAACCAAGTGACGCCAAAATTTCAACAATCTTTTTATGCTCACAGTAGGAATATTCTCCTAGTTCCAACATCTCTCCTATTATCATCTTTTTATTAAAAGACTTCAATGATGCAAAATTCCTGATTGCAGCATCCATACTCGATGGATTTGCATTATAAGCATCCATTATCACAGTATTTTTATCGGTTTTAAGGAATTGCGACCTATTATTGGTTGGATTATACGATTCTATCGCGCATTTTATATCAGCAACTTCAACGCCAAAATATCGACCAACAGTTATTGCTGCCAATAAGTTTTCAGCATTATAGTCACCCACTAAATTCGATTGTACATGAATAGTTCCACCATCCAATTTAACTTTTAAAGCCAAAAATGGATTTCCAGCCTCTCTTATAATATCATAACCAGAGCAAAAACTGGAGTACTTAACACACCTCTTCTCCAAATGGTAGCGAACTATTAAATCATTTAGAATAGAATTTGTCTGATTATAAAAAACTTTATCGCCACCTTTTTCAATAAAGCCATATAGTTCAGACTTTGTGTTAATGACACCTTCAAACGAGCCAAAACCACCCAAATGCGCTCGTCCAATATTGGTGATTAATCCATAGTTTGGCTCAGCTATTTCGGCTAACTCCTTAATATCACCTGGATGATTGGCCCCCATCTCAACAATAGCCAACTCATTTTCAATTGTAAGCGACAATAAAGTTAAAGGAACACCTATATGGTTATTTAAATTTCCCTTTGTAGCATAAACATTATACTTCGTCGAAAGAACTGCTGCCAATAACTCCTTGGTAGTAGTTTTTCCATTACTCCCAGTGATTCCAATAATTTTAATTCCTAACTTCCTTCTATGATAATTTGCAAGACTCTGTAAAGTCCTAAGGACATTATCTACAAGCAGGCATCCTTCACAAAAATAATCTGGATTATCTATAACTGCCATAGACGCACCTAGTTCGAGCGCACTCTGTGCAAACTTATTACCGTCGAAGTTATCGCCCTTTAAAGCAAAGAAAATTGAATCCTGAGGAACATTTCGGCTATCGGTTGTTACTACTGGGTATTTTTCAAAATGTTGATATAACTTTTCAAGCATAAACTTCAATTAAATTAAAAACAAAAAACCTCATAAAAGTATGAGGTTTTTTGAAAATATCATTAATAAAAATTATTCTCCTCTCTTAGCTGCCGATTGTGCTCCAACAGCTTCCATTGCACAACGGAATCCAAGGTCGTTAGTTGAAGATGCTTCGTCAAGGAATCTTCTTGTACCTGGGCTTAACCAATAAGCTCTATCGCGCCATGAACCACCTTTATAAACTCTAACACGGTCATTAACCAAAGTGGTCATTGCTTCATTCTTAGCCTCAACTTTTCCTTGGTCATACATTGCATTTGAATTCTTCTCTTTTAATGTAGCGCCCTCTATATAGTTTAGTGAAGAGGCAACATCACCATCCTTATAGTTGATATAGTAAGACTTGTTATAGTTTCTACGGTTAGCAGCCTCCTCTTCAGTAACTTCACGGAAAGGAATTCTTCCTAAACTATCTTTGCGAGCAAAAACACCATTTTCATCATAAGGAGTTTTAAATACGTTACCACGGTATGGCCTAATCTCATCCACATCATCAGAACTTTGTGGACGGTAAACATCCAAAACCCACTCGTTAACGTTTCCTGCCATACAGTACAAGCCATAGTCGTTAGGCCAATATGACTTAACTGGACCAGGGAAAGTATTCTCATCGTTTAGATTACCTGCAAGACCCATATAGTCACCACGACCTCTAACAAAGTTACCCATCATTTGTCCACGATTCTTTGCTGCTGCATTACGAACGTTATGGCCATTCCAAGGATAAATTTTGCGTTCAACCATACGCTCATCGTAGGTATTACCAACAAGGCCAGAAGCTGCAAATTCCCACTCGGCTTCAGTTGGGAGACGATACTTTGGCAACAAGATGCCATCCTCAAAACGAACAGGACGACCTTCGGGTTGCTCAGGATTTAAACTTGGTAAATTCTCCTTTACTTTTCCAGTATATTGTCCAGCTAAATAAGCATCAGTGTTGAAATTATCCTCATTTTTTTGTCCAAGTTCAAGTTCCAAGATACCTTTTTGGACAAGAAGCATTTCATTAACACGGTCACTTCTCCACTGACAATAATCGTTAGCTTGTAACCAGTTGATCCCAACAACAGGGTAATCGTTATAAGCAGGATGACGGAAATAGTCTGTAACAAATGGCTCGTTGAAACCTAGTGGAGATCTCCAAACTAAAGTATCAGGAAGAGCATTCTTTAGTACCTGGGGATAATCTACATAAACTCTTTTTAGCCAATGTAGGTATTCTCTCCAATCTACGTTTGAAGTTTCTGTTTCATCCATATAAAAAGATGTAACAGTTACGCGTCGTGGATTCGAATTCCAATCGTACATAACATCCTGTTCAACTCGTCCCATAATGAATGTA
>CAZTVY010000275.1:0-4068 GCA_964617235.1 uncultured Rikenellaceae bacterium
GCAGGTTTGTTTGAGGTTGCATTTGCCTTTTGCCTTGGTAAAGCAAAAGAAACCAATGGAACAGAAATGGTTCTTTGGTATATAGGCTTTGCCGTAGCATTGACCATAAGTATGGCGCTTTTAATAAAGGCCACGCAAAGCATTCCTATAGGTACAGCCTACGCTGTTTGGACTGGTGTTGGTGCGGTTGGTACCGTATTGGTAGGAATTCTTGTTTTTAAGGAGCCAGCAACTTTTCTGCGGTTATTTTTTCTTACAACATTGATTGCGTCTATAGTTGGATTGAAGGCGGTATCGCATTAAAACTATATTTTTAAAATCTGGCTGAAAGTGTTCTTTTAAAATCTAAATAGTACGAGAAGGACAAAATCATTTCTTTTTTTTGAAATATGTAACTTCTGCTGAAATTAAAGGAATATATCCCAATTCTTTTACCCATATCTTTTTGTACCGGTTGAAAGAGTAAACGCTTTCATTGTTAGGTTGTTTAGGAAAAACTGAGCCTAATGAGGGTCCATAGTGAGTCCTCTTTATATTTTTTTGAGCCCCCCAATAACGTACATATGCCTGATTACCCTCATCTATAATCTCCATACCAACAAATAAACCCTCCGGGGGAAAAAAAATATTCAGATTCGCAACATCTATTAATATAGACTTATTGGGTGCTCCTTTAGCAATAATGTTGCTAGGAGTGACTTCTTCACCAAGTTGCCCATTTTCATTTTTATACAACTTGATTCTAAAATATGAGAAAGGCTCTCCTGTATCAGTTGTGTAAACAAACACTTTTTTTAACCTACCACGAGTTCCATTACCCTTTATTAGCTTTGTATGAATAGAACCATAACTGTAATAATGCCCTAATATTTTAGTCCAGGGAAACACCTTTTCCTTTTGTAGCATAACTGTATAGGGCTGTAACTTAGAACTAATAACCTCAACCTCCTCAATTGCATAATGCTTAGGATTTAGATAGTATTCTGCTCCACCAAACTTTAATTTATCAACTAAAAGAGAATCGTACCCCATACAGTAAATAATACAATCAGCAACTGAATCTTTAATGCAAAAAGTCCCATTTACATCAGCAAAAGTAATTAAAGAGCCATCCTTTGAAAGAATATAGGCAAACGGAATAGGCTCTTTAGTTTCGCTCGATTTTACAACACCTGTTATACAATCCTGAGCATTGGCCATATTTATGCCAATACTTAGAATAACAAGGAAAGACAAATTCTTAAACATATTTATGGAGAATTAAAATCAATCCTAAAATCAATAACGTAAACGCCACGCTTACAAGTATATTTATCCAACAAGCCCTATTTATATCTTTTGATGTAACAGCTCGGGCATTATCGCCAATAAAGGGTTTATTAACCAAAACCCCGTGATATGTATTTGGCCCACCAAACCTACAGTTCAGAATTCCCGCCAACGCCGATTCAGGGTAACCTGAGTTTGGGCTTGCGTGCTTATTTCCATACTTAAACACAAAAACCAAACCCCTGTAGCTGAATGTTACCAAAACCATAAGCAATGCGGTTATTCGGGCAGGAATGAAGTTCAATACATCGTCGGTGCGGGCGGCAAACCATCCAAATTGGCGGTACTTATCGTTCTTGTAACCAATCATTGAGTCGAGCGTGTTTACCATTTTGTAGGTGAACATCAGCGGTACACCGCCAATAGCGTAGTAAAACATTGGAGCAATTACTCCATCGCTCAGATTCTCCGATAAGGTTTCTAGAACTGCCGTGCGTATCTGATTTTCGTTCAGCGCTTTGGTTTCGCGTCCAACAATGTAGCTAAGCCTTTTCCTGCCAGCATCTAGTCCATTCTCAGTTAGTTCCTTATCAACTTTCCTAGCCTCGTAAATCAGGCATCTGTTGGCCAAGCCGTAGTATACCAGAATAGTTGCAACAATGTAGTATGCTAAAATCGAAACCGACGATAAGTAAATTATACCATAGAAAGCCGCAAAGGTGGACATCAACAAAAACAAAACAACGACAAATCCCTTAAATTTTCGGAATCCATTCCTGTTGATTTTTTTATCTGCAAAGGAAATAATATTCCCGAAAAGCCTGATAGGATGAGGAAACCAGTAGGGGTCGCCTACAATTAAATCAATTAACCATCCTAAAACCAATGGTATAATTAACTTTTCGGGTTGATTTATGATTGTGTAGTAATCCATTGTTTTATACCTTCTACCAGTATTGAGTTATACGATTCTTGCTGCGCTGCAATACGGATGTACGATGAGTTTAATCCCCTAAAATTTGATGCATCCCTTACCAATAACCCATAATTGCTGATTAGGAACGATTTCAAATCGGACGATTTCCCTTTGTGCAATTTTATCAAAAAGTAATTCGTTTGCGAGTCAATGACATCAATTCCTTCAACCGTTTTTAGTTGGCGCTGTAAATTCCGTGATAGCTGCAGCAACTCCTCAATATTTGGCACTAGCATATTGTAGTTATCAATAATAAACGAGCCAGCAGCAATGGCAATGGAGTTAACACTCCAGGGCATTTTTAGCGACTTTATCTTTTCGCATATGGTAGGACTTGCAACAATGTACCCCAAGCGCAAACCTGGAATGGCAAATACCTTTGTTAATGAGCGGATTAGAATTAAATTTTCGCAGTTTGAAACTTTGTTAATTGCAGAGCAATCCGCAGAGCATAGACCCGTATAGGCCTCATCTACTACAAAATAGGTGTTAGGGTTTTGCTTGCACCGATTCTCAATATAATCGGCATCGAATAGTTTTCCATCAGGATTGTTCGGATTCCCAAGCCAAACAAGGTTAGTATCGAAGTTTGACTTTTTAGCAAAATCAACATTATCAATAAATAGCTGCGTATGCTTGTGAATGCGTGATGCATCCTCGTACTCCGCAAACGAAGGAACTACAATGGTTGATGAGCAACCGCTAAAAAGATGAGCAACTAGGTAAAATGCTTCGGCAGAGCCGTTAGTGATAACAACAGACTCCTTCGGTATACCATAGAAATTCGCTATCTTTTTTGAAAGCGAAACGGCATCGGGTTCGGGATAATTTCTGGCAATTATAATCTGCGAACTCAGAAAATTTGCTAACAACGGATGCATTCCGTACGGAACAACATTGGAGCTAAAGTCGGCTACAATTTGCCCCTCGTATAGATGAATATCGTTTCCGTGTCCGTTAATCATTCTGAAGTGTGCTGTATATATACTCTAAATCGATATTTTCCCTTACAAGATTAGCCAATTTATTGTAGTTTTCCTCCTTGTACTGGCGAAAATCTACTTTTTTAACGGTTTTAACACCAACCAAACTAAGGATATTCTCCACCACTGCGCCATTATCAAAAATTCCGTGTATGTAAGTTCCCCAAGTGCTTGGGTTTAAAAAGTAGCCATCGGATTCGTTACTGTTGATAATGCAAAGTGGCGAGTACTTTTCCGATACCGTTTGCCCCATATGAATTTCGTAACCAGTGCAATCCTCGGGTAAATCCATAAACTTAAAATTGCACTGAACCGTTTTCTTTTCTGTTGAAATGGTTGTAACGGTTGGTAGAATTCCAAGTCCGGGAATAAATTGGGTATCGCCCTCAATGCCGTAAGGGTCGTGAAGTTCCTTACCCATAATCTGATAACCACCACAAATACCGTAAACAGGTTTTCCGCTAAGGTGATGATTAACAATAACCTTGGCCAAATTATTCTCCCTAATATGCATCAAGTCTGCAATGGTATTTTTAGAACCCGGAATTATAATGATATCGGCCTGCTCCAACTCCTTTGGGTTTGCTGTATAGTAAAGATGTACGTTTGGATGCTGCTCCAAAAGGTTGAAATCGGTAAAGTTCGACATATGCTTAAGCAGAACCACAGCAACATTCACCAATCCTTTTTTTGATGTTGTAGTGGCCGAATCGAGCACAACCGAGTCTTCCTGCTCAACAAAAATATCGCGAAAATGAGGAATCACCCCAACCACAGGCTTTCCAGTTAACTCCTCCAGAATTTTCCGTCCCTCTGTGAAAAGTTGAATATCTCCCCTAA
>CAZTVY010000276.1:0-4060 GCA_964617235.1 uncultured Rikenellaceae bacterium
AACCGAGTTTAATGTAAAATCGCGAGATAAAAATTTTCAGGTTGTTTGTTTTGAGGGAACAGTTAACGTTATTACACCAACCACCGAGCCTGTAAAGTTAACCAAAGGGCTTGGCGTTGATGTTGAAAATAATGGGTTGAAGTTTACTCAAACCCCAACGGATTCCATTGGTGCTCCAGCATGGACTATTGGTGAATTTTTCTTCCAAAACGCAAAATTTTCCGATGTTCTCGATGAGATTGAGCGCCAGTTCAATGTAACTATTAGTGTTGAAGGGTTTGATGCCAGTGAACGCATATATACAGGTTTTTTCCGCAATAATAACCTGAAGGACGCGTTGGATTTGGTTTCGCTACCTATGGGGATTGTGTATGAGATTAGTCCTGACTCCAGCAAAGTTTTCATTAAAAATTAGGGTAAAATCAACCTTAGTTGTACTATTAATAAGGTACGTTACTCCTTAATGCTATACTCTTGAAAAGGCTTAAAGATTATAGATTGCAATATATATGTTGTTTTATGTTAGTGTTTCTCACTATCATAACCAATGACTTATTTGCTCAGGAGAGAATAACCGAAAAGTTCAATAACATTCCATTATCAGCGGCGCTCGATTTAATAACAAAAAAGTACGGGGTAAAAATAGCTTTCGACAATGCTGTTGTTGAGGGAGTTTTTGTTAGTGCTAATATTAAGAAGAATTTGCCAGGGCAGGCAATAGAAAAACTACTCTCAAACACAGGTTTGGAGGTTGTTAAAATTAACGATGTTTTTATTCTTAAAAAAAGGGCCCTAATTGAACCTGTAACAGAGAAGCCCAAAAATGTTGTGGGGATTGTTCGCGATAAAATATCGGGAGAAACACTGCCTTATGCCAATGTTAGGGTTTTAGGGGCAAACATTGGTACAACAACTAACCCCGATGGTTACTTTTCTATTCAAGAATCTGCGGATGATTCAATGACTATTCGGGTTAGCTATATTGGCTTTGAGCCATTGGAGATGAAGGTTGCAAAGTTAGAGTTCAACTCATCGCCTGTAATTGTTGAACTTGATAGAAATTCTATAACGCTTCCTGATGTTAAGGTTGTAAAGGAGATGTCCGAATTTATATCGGCGGGGAGTCGGCCAAGCGAGTTTGTTTGGAACTCCCGAAAGGTTGGGCAAGTTTCGAGTTTATCGGGAATTGACATTGTTGCTCCTTTGCAGTTACTTCCAGGAGTAGATGGTACCGTTGAGTCTTTATCGGGACTTACTGTAAGGCATTTGCCCTCGGACAAGAACTTATTTATTTACGATGGATTTACAATATACCATATCGACCATTTTTTTGGAGCATTTACTAGTTTTAACAGTAAGGCAATCAAAGATATCCGACTAATTAGAGGAGGCTTTGATTCTCGTTGGGGTGGGCGAGCCTCCTCGGTAGTTGAGGTTACTGGGAAAACAGGAAATGAGAACAGTTTTGTGGTTGATGCCGGAGGTGACCAACTTTCTGCCGATATTGCCATGGAAGGACCAATTGGGAAAAAAACAACATTTGTATTGGCTGCCCGCAGGTCGTTTACCGATTATTACCGTTCCGACGTCTACTACAATCTTTTTGAGAGTGCAAGCTCCGACTTGTTATCATCTAAATTAAATGTTGGGGCTTTCAATACTGACCCAAGTTTGCCAGAGTTTTACTATTACGACGTAAATGCAAAAATCAACTTTAAACCCACACAAAAGGATAACATATCGATAAGTGGATATCGGGGAACAGACGATTTAAACTATAAGCAATTAGAGACCAATCCTTACATAGAGGAGGATTCTTATTGGGGAAACCAAGGTGTTGGTGTACGTTGGGCTCGACAATGGAGTCCGAATTTCTATCATAATTTAACCATAGGTGCTTCTGATTATAACCTTTTTTACTACCATAACGATAGCACGCTTCGCAAAAGGCAATATTCAACTCTGCGCGACACTATTTTGAAGGATTACAAAATTGACAATGGTTTGTCGGATATATCCATTAATTTATCGGGACACCTAAAACTAGGTTTGCATAATACGCTCGAAGGTGGATTCCACGGTAATATGGTTGATATTGATTCTTACGAATCGTATATGCAAGCAACTAATGGTAGTAAAGCAATAGATACTGTTAGAACATCTAATTTTTACTCCGAGACTTTTACTGGATGGATTCAGAATACCATTTCCATTGATAATATTAAAGCATTTACCTTTGGTTTTCGAGTTAGTCACCATAATCTTACGTCGAAGTTTTACTTTGAACCAAGGTTTCAGTTGATGATTAATCCTTCGGAGAAGTTTACTCTTAAATTTGCTGCAGGGCAGTATAATCAGTATGTAAATCGGGTACTTCAGTTTGGTTCTAGTTATAAAAACATTTGGACTGCTTCGGATGGAGACCGTTTTCCAGTTGTTAAATCCAAACATTTTATTGCAGGATTTAGCTGGAAGGGTAGCAATGGATTTTTTCTTGACTTAGAGGGCTATGCAAAGAAAACGGAGGGGATATCATATCTACAAAGTTCGGTTCGAAGGACCAGTGGGAATAAGGTGACAATGGTCTCAAAACTTTATACAGTTGATACACGAGCATTTGGGATTGATATACTTATGAAGAAAAGTTGGAGCGATGCAGAATTTTGGATTGCATACTCGTTGAGTAAGGCCTTTAGCAAATCTGATAACTTAAATGGAGGTGACGAATACAGTTCCCTCGACGACCACCTGCATGAACTAAAGTTGGTTGGTGTATACAGTATTGGCAAATGGCGGTTTACCGCTAATTGGATTTACGGTTCAGCCAAACCATGGGACGAGTTAATACTTACTTCTACACTACAAATTTCGCCCGATTACGAAAAAAACTCATCGTACCTAGAGCCTTACCACAGGCTCGATGCAGGAATAACCTTTACCCAAAAGATTTTGCAATCCGAATTGCAAATAGGTATAAAGGGATTCAACATTTATAATAGGAATAATCTTCTTTCAAAACCATATTCGCTGTCCGATACACCTATTCAAGACTATTTGCAAGGCAACCCAGTTATTGTTTTTACAGATTACTACGGACTAGGCTTTACGCCCACACTATTCTTCAACCTGAAGTTTTAGAAACTCTTTCCTGCGTAAAAAATTGCTGATTTAATCGATTCTGTCGTCGGCTTTTTCTATCTCTATCGTCCTATCAACCAATTTCTTTAAAAAAATTAATTCTTTGGTAGGGTGTTTTTGGTGGGTGTTGTATTAATAGTAAAGCAAATCAAAATGCGTAGGGAAAATCAAAATATAGATAATCGAAACAGGCTTACTCCCGAGGCTTTTGAGCAAGAATTTAGCAAATTAAAAGTTCCGGCAGGTAAGTCGAAGGAACAAATTTGGCAAGCGGTCTTTGAAAAAATAAACAGCGAGAAACAGGTAAGAATAATACCATTAACATCAACTATTCTAAGAATAGCTGCATCTATTCTACTTGTTTTAGGCATTTCATCGTTGGTATTCCTTTTTGCTATGGGAAACGTTACAGTAATTGTTCCACGCGGAAATCAACTAGTACACTTTCTTCCCGATAGTAGTGAGGTTATTATTAATGCGGAATCGGAGTTGTCGTATAATAGAAATAGATGGTTTTTGAATAGAAATGTCAAACTCAGCGGCGAGGCAATGTTTAGGGTAATAAAAGGAAGTAGGTTTCAGGTAGAAACGTCTTCGGCTAAAACCTCCGTGCTAGGAACAGTTTTCAATGTTTATGCCCGAAAAGGGATTACCGCCGTAAACTGTATTGAGGGTAGGGTTAAGGTGGTTTCCAACAAAAGCAAGCAGGAGGTTATTCTTAACATGGGCGATGAAACTAAAACAAAAGGAGGAGAAATGGAGCGGTCAATAAAAGTAAACTATAGCAACCAGCGGGTTGCTTGGACTCAGGGCGATTTTTACTTCAGCAATACACCTATTAATAATGTTATTGAAGAGCTAGAGCGCCAGTTTGATGTGGACATATTTATTGATGGTGACACAAACCGATTCTACACGGGCT
>CAZTVY010000277.1:0-4052 GCA_964617235.1 uncultured Rikenellaceae bacterium
TATTGATTGCTGGTCTCATTGGAATAACGTTTAAACACACCCCGTTGTTTATCAAAAAGCATTAATCCTTCCTTTGATCCAACCCATAACCGACCCTGAGAATCCTCATAGATTGGAAAAGTTCCTGTTTCTGAAGGAAGCGTAAATATATCGTTATAGTGCTGGTATCGGGTAAAGTTATCTGTTGAAGAATTATACAGATAAAGAGCCTCCAATGTTTTAACCCAAATTAGGCCTTGCTTATCGCAAAAAACGCTATACACTTTATTGCTTGATAATGAATTTGGGTTTTCTGGATTAGAAAAGTAATTTTTAAATTTTCCAGTAGATCTATCCAATCGGCTTAACCCAAACCTTGTTCCAATCCACAAATGCCCCTTAGAATCATCAACAATAGAATAGATATAATTATTGCAAAGGCTTAACGAGTCCAGAGGGTTATTGGTATATGCCACAAACTGATAACCATCGTAACGGCATAGGCCATCCTGAGTGCCAATCCATAGAAAACCCGTGGAGTCCTGAATGAGGGTGTTAACATGAGTTTGGGGTAAACCCTTGTCGGCATTAAAAAGATCGACATTAACAACCTGACTCTTTGCAATTAAGATATTGCAAAAAATAAGAATGTTTAGTAAAAAAAATGCTCTTTTCAAGGCAAGAAACAGGTATATGATTATCGCTAAGATATAAAAAAATAGCGTTTCTGCCAATTAAAAACCAAACCTTACTATAGGATTGTTGCCAATTTGCAGCCCTTGAAGAGGTTTTGATGGCGAAGGAATAAACTCGCCCAAGCCTAACTCGCCCCAGATTTTATCGACTCTTTCTATGGTATCGTTATCCATTATTACCACGTTTGGCCAATCGCGCTTGAAGTTATCCACTTTATAAGCCTTTCGGGTACCATCAAAACCTACCCGCTTCCTTTCATCAGCATCAATGCTAATAAGGTGGATATCGCGTTGTGGATCCATATTTCCTGCAACAAACCATAATGCAAGGGATAAGTCTTCTATTGAATCGCCAAAATCAAGTGCAAAAATTGCTAACAACTTGCCCAATATTTCATTTTTAAACATTCGCTCTAGAGTGTCATTTACCTTTGAAACTTTGGACTTATCAATGGAAATAAATAAAATTGGGAAGCCATTCTGAATCAACTTTATATTAAATGCTATAATTTCTGCAAACGACTTCTCAATCTCCACACCAATCTCGTTGACATCAATATTATAGCCGAGCGACAACCCTTTACCAACGGTTGCATCAATAAATAATTTTGTGCCCAATCCGGCCATAGTGGACGAATGGTCCAAAACATCTAAAGGTCCTTTCCCGAAGTGAATATCATGGTCTGGATCGACAGAGTCGACTATGCACTTTATCACCTGATTTGCATCCTGAACATCAACACTGTCGGGTAAAGCCACAAGAAACTTATTGAACATCATTTGGCCCGCCCCCCAAAGAGCGTTCATCACCTTATAAGCATGACCAGGGTATGCATTACTAATTTTTACAAGCGCAATGTTATGTGCCACACCTTCGAACGGCAGATTCATATCGTTAAGTTCTGGAAGCATAGCAATTCTAATTGGCTCTAAGAATATTCGCTCAGTTGCCTTTGCAATATATGCATCCTCCATTGGCGGAACACCAACAATTGTAGCAGGGTACACTGCATTCTTCCTATGCGTTATGCAGGTAATATGAAATCGAGGATACCAATCGGCAAGCGAGTAAAAGCCAGTATGATCTCCAAATGGACCTTCCCAAGCCAAATCGTCCGAAGGGTCAACATAACCCTCAATCACAAAGTCCACATCAGCGGGAACCTCTAAATCTACCGTCAGACATTTCACCAAGTTCACCCTTTTCTTCCTAAGGAAACCTGCGAGCAGATACTCGTCAAAATTATCGGGCATCGGTGCAGTTGCTGCATAAGTGTAAACGGGGTCACCACCCAAGGTAACAGCAACAGGCATAGGTTTTCCAAGTTTCTTGTACTCCTCAAAATGTCGTGCACCAACCTTATGCTGATGCCAATGCATACCGGTTTCAGCCTCGTTGAATATTTGCATTCTGTACATTCCTACATTACGAATTCCAGTATGTGGGTCTTTAGTATTAACCATTGGCAAGGTTATAAATCTACCTCCATCGTAAGGCCAGCATTTTAAAATAGGAAGCAAATCAATATTCGGTTCCATATGAACCACTTCCTGACACACACCCTTTCCACTCGAAACGGAGGGCATCCAACTAGCAACCTTCCCAAGCTTTGGCAAAGTGCTAAGCTTTTCCCAAAGTCCATCCTTTGGCCCAGCCAGTTCCTTAAAAAGAGAACTCATCTCAAGTCTAATATCCTCCAAGTCATCAACACCTAAAGCCAAGCACATCCTTTTAATGGAACCCATTGCATTGGTTAACACAGGGAACTCAGTTCCAGTATTTTCAAAAAGCAAAGCCTTGCCTCCATCTGGAAGTTTCGACATTCTATCGGTAATTTCAGTGATTTCAAGAATAGGATCGACAAATCTTTTAATTCGAATCAATTCGTTATTCTTCTCAAGAATATCGATAAACTGCTGGAGAGATTTGTATGCCATAAACTCAAATGTTAGATGTCCGACATTAGACACCAGATAAATTCTAAAAAACTATGGGATAAAAATAAAAAAAGGCTCTGGAAAAACACCAGAACCTTTAGTAAAGTTCAATAAAAACTATTATTTCTTAATATACTTAAAGTTTTTACCAAGATAAATTGCTGAAGAACCTAACATTTCCTCAATTCGGATTAGTTGGTTGTACTTTGCAATCCTATCGGAGCGTGAAGCCGAACCAGTTTTGATTAAACCAGTGTTCAACGCTACTGCTAGGTGAGCAATTGTAGTGTCCTCGGTCTCACCAGAACGGTGGCTCATAATTGATGTCATAGAGTGAATATCGGCCAAGCGAACTGCATTGATAGTCTCAGTTAAAGTACCAATTTGGTTAACCTTAACTAGAATACTATTAGCAACGCCCTTATCAATACCTTGCTGTAAACGGTCTACATTAGTTACAAACAAATCGTCACCAACAAGTTGTACTTTTTCACCAATTCTCTCGGTTAACATCTTCCAGCCATCCCAATCGTCCTCGGCCATACCATCCTCAATAGAGATGATAGGATATTTCTCAACCCATTTAGCCCAGTAATCGACCATTTGAGCAGGAGTTAACTTCTCGCCAGTTGATTTGTGTAGGTGATATACCTTTTCCTCTGGAATGTAGTACTCCGAAGAAGCTGGGTCTAAAGCAAGGAAAATATCAACGCCTGGTTTGTAACCAGCATTCTCAATGGCTTGAAGAATAACGGTAACAGCCTCCTCATTCGATTTGAGGTTTGGAGCAAATCCACCCTCGTCACCAACGTTAGTAGAGTAACCTTGTTTCTTAAGCACACTGCGTAAGTGGTGGAAAACCTCTGCGCCCATTCTGATAGCTTCAGTGAATGTTTCAGCGCCGACAGGCATAATCATAAATTCCTGAAAATCGATACTGTTATCAGCGTGTGAACCACCGTTGATGATGTTCATCATTGGAATAGGTAGAGTACGAGCATTAACGCCACCAACGTAACGATACAATGGCTGACCAGTCATTTGAGCAGCAGCATGAGCAACGGCTAACGATACACCTAACATTGCATTTGCGCCTAAATTACCCTTGTTGGCTGTACCATCAAGTTTTATCATTGTTTCATCAATAAGCTGCTGGTCAATCACATGCATCCCAACCAACTCCTCAGCAATAATTGTGTTAACATTATTAACAGCCTTTTGAACTCCTTTACCTAAGTAACGGCCTTTGTCGCCATCGCGAAGCTCAACAGCCTCATGCACACCAGTTGATGCTCCGCTTGGTACAGCAGCACGACCAAAATAACCACTTTCGGTCATTACATCAACTTCAATAGTTGGATTTCCTCTTGAATCGAGGATTTCACGAGCGTGAATACTAACAATTTGTCCCATATATGTAAGTTTTAAAGGTAAAATGTT
>CAZTVY010000278.1:0-4046 GCA_964617235.1 uncultured Rikenellaceae bacterium
TTGGTCAACCTTAAACAACGCCATTCTTTATCACATAGTTTTGAGAAAAGTAACGATAACCATTAAAAGCCCCCCAAAGGGCAAAATAGAACATTTTAATTGCCTTATCTTTTCTGCACAAGAATAGAACTTAAAACTACAACCGAATCTTTATATAGTAAACTTGCATTTGAATGCATTAAAACTCACTTTTTTTTGCACCTTGAACGCACTTTTTTGAACTTTAAACGCACTTTGAGAGCACTTTTAATACACTTTTTTCAACCAAAAATTCGACTCAAATCGAATTCAACTAAACTTTCACTTGAATTCTCCTAAATCCTTTTGTATATTGGGAATACCAGCAATTAAGGGCGATGTGTTCTTTGAAGGGACTTTGTGTTACGAGTGTGTTACAAAACAAAAAACCACTTACGATTAATCTCTGTAAGTGGTTGATTATCTAGTAGCGAGAGGCGGGATTGAACCGCCGACCTCATGATTATGAATCATGCGCTCTAACCAGCTGAGCTACCTCGCCATTATGTCAAATATACTCCTAAGTTTGCTCCGCCGTCCTTCCCGATTTTGATCGGGACACTCTAACTGGCCAAGCTACCTCGCCATCATTTTAGCGGTGCAAAAGTATAAAATAATTTTTTATCACCAAATATCGTTACTGTAAAATATGAAAAAGTTTGGTCTAATTATTGGATATTAACAACCACTGTTAATAAATAACTAATTGAGAAACAATTGAAATCTGATATAAAATAATATATTGCATTAAGTTAAATAAAAATTATTAGCCATGAACGTAGATGTGAAGGTAGCGAGCAAAGTAGAACTGGAATACACAGTTAATTCATCCGCAAATATAGTTTTCCAGCGGTTGTGCACGCCTCATGGACTATCGGAATGGTTTGCCGATGATGTGAACCTCCGTGGAAATGTTTTTACATTTATTTGGGACGATACAACCCGTGAAGCAGAACTGATAGAGCGCAAGGAAAATAAGTTTGTTAAATTCCGTTGGGTAGATTCCGACGACTCAACCCATTTTACCTTTAAACTTTTAAAGGATGACATAACCGGGGAACTTTCCCTTATTGTTACCGAAGAAATAGAGGATGAGGATGATGCCGAGGAAACTATCTCGCTATGGAATCATCAAATTAGCGAGTTAAAAAGAGTTATTGGAGCATAACCTTTGTTGCTAAATCCGCTTTAGTTATTGGAAAAACCATTACATTTGCCTATGCTTTTTCCAATAAATTTATTTTTGTGAAAACACTTCATCGGTTTATTCTTAAATCTTACCTAGGTCCGTTAGTAATGACCTTCTTTATTTCTATGTTTATACTTCTGATGCAATTTCTCTGGAAGTATATTGACGACCTTGTAGGAAAAGGACTTGACGCTGACGTTATTGCCGAATTACTCCTATATGCCTCAGCAGGCCTAGTACCAATGGCTCTTCCGCTAGCCACTCTTTTGGCCTCGTTAATGACAATGGGTAACCTCGGGGAGAATAACGAACTTCTGGCCATGAAATCGGCTGGAATATCGCTTCCTAGAATAATGATTCCACTTATTTTCGTAACAATATTCATTAGCACCGGGGCATTCTTTTTTGCCAACAATGTGCTCCCTTACACAAATCTAAAAATATCAACCCTACTTTATTCCGTTAAACAACAAAAACCAGAACTAATAATAAAGGAAGGTGTTTTCACTAACCTCATTGAGGGCTACAGCATTAAGGTTGCCGATAAAGACCAGAAAACTAGCCTTTTAAAGAAAATTCTTATTTACGACCACAGCAACGATAAAGGAAATACTACTGTAACCTTTGCGGATTCGGGGTACATGAAACCCACATCGGACCAGCAATTCCTTGTTGCAACGCTGTTCAACGGTTACACATACAAAGAGGTAACCGACAGCAAAACACCCAAAAAAAATCCTGGAAACAAATACCCTGCACAAAAGCAGTCGTTTTCTAAGCAAGTCATTGTATTTGAACTTCGCGGCTTTGGACTACAACGAACCGATGAATCGTTCTTCAAGGATAGCTACCAAGTTTTAAACCTATCGCAACTTGGTAAAACTCGCGACTCACTATCCAGCGCGCTTAACGATCAGGCAAAGGTATTCTCCAGAAACTTACTCCAGAATAGCCTTATGCGCAATCATAATTGGCTCGACCGAAAAGAAGGAGTAGCACCAACTTACAACTTAAATGCAGACTCCATATACAATTCCTACAACAAACTGCAACAAGCAGAAGTGATAGAAAGAGCACTAGACTATGCACGCTCCTCAAAAAGTTATATTACGTCAACCAAGGAGGAGTTTTTTTACAAGAAAAAGTATATTGCACGGCATAGGGTTGAGTGGAACCGAAAGTTCACCTTGGCCTTTGCTTGTTTTGTATTCTTTTTCATTGGGGCTCCACTAGGCGCTATTATTCGAAAAGGAGGCTTGGGTATGCCAGTTATTATATCTGTACTCTTTTTTATAATCTACTATATCATTACCATTACTGGGGAAAAGTTCGCCAAAGAACTTGTCTGGGATGTGCCAGAAGGTATGTGGCTGTCATCATTTATACTACTACCCTTAGGGGTGTTTTTATCCTACAAAGCGACAAACGACTCAGCCATTATGAATTCAGACTTCTACATTGAAAAGTTAAAAAAACTGGTTCGGTTCAAGTCTAAGAATTCAAAA
Source organism: uncultured Rikenellaceae bacterium (assembly GCA_964617235.1). Classification (GTDB taxonomy): domain Bacteria; phylum Bacteroidota; class Bacteroidia; order Bacteroidales; family Tenuifilaceae; genus SB25. The sequence continues at coordinate 2,713 of CAZTVY010000278.1, forward strand.
AATGTAAGCAGCAATAAAAAACAATAGTTAATAAAACCAAAAACTGCTATTAGCTATGAGAATTCTTGTTGTTGCCCATAAACCACCTTACCCCCCTGTTGATGGAGGCACCTTGGCAACTCTAAACATGTGCTTAGGCTTAGCCAAAGCGGGCAATAGTGTAACCGTATTAACCCTTAGTACACCTAAACATCCAGGCTCTATGGAAAGAATCCCTGCCGATGTTCATGCACTAATCAACTTTGAGATTTTCCATATTTTTCTTTCAAACAACATAATCCGCTACATCCTTAACCTGATCTTCACCCGTAAACCCTATAACATTCAACGCTATTTAAGCCCCACGTTCAAAAGAATTATCCGAAGAACAATTAGGGAAAAAAAATTCGATGTGGTGCAACTGGAGGGATTATACCTTATCTCCTATGTTAACACCATTCGGAAAGAATTCGACGGGCCTATTGTTATGCGAGCTCACAATGTGGAACATCACATATGGGAAAACTTGTCGGTTGAAGCCGATAATAAGCTGAAAAAATGGTACTTCCAACTCCTCGCAAAAAGAATAGCATCGATCGAAAAAAGAATTAACAAAAATGTTGATGCCCTTGTTGCCATTAGCAACCCCGACAAAGATTGGTTTACTAGCAATAACTTTCATAATCCTTCCATAACAATTCCTGCGGGCTATTTCCCTAACACAAAAGTCTTTGATACAGAACTTTACGAAAACCCAACAATATGCTACATTGGCGCACTGGATTGGCTACCCAACACCGAAGGCCTTTTATGGTTTATTGATTGGGTATGGCCAAGGATACAATCAGAAATTCCCAATATTGAATTTCACATTGCTGGCAGAAATGCACCCGAAGAGTTAGCCGAAAGGCTAATAATTGAAAGAAACATTATTTTTCACGGACAGGTGGCAGATTCCGCTGAATTCCTAAGCAAATTCCCTATTATGGTTGTTCCACTACTCTCAGGCAGCGGAATTAGAGTAAAGATAATTGAAGGTATGTTCCTGAACAAAGCAATCATTGCCACATCTATTGCTGCAAAAGGAATTGAAGCTAATCATGGTGAACAAATCCTTATCGCCGACTCTCCTGAGGTTTTTGCCATTTCGGTTTGTAATCTTGTTAAATCTCCAGAAATAATAGCAAAAATAGCTAAAGAGGGACAGAAATTTGCCTCAGAGAATTATGATGCAATAAACTTAGCTCATAAACTAACCCAGTTTTATAAAGACCTTGTCCAATGATTTTTATTTACCTATTCTGGATACTGGTTTGCATCATACTATATAGTTACATAGGTTACCCCTTACTATT
>CAZTVY010000279.1:0-4011 GCA_964617235.1 uncultured Rikenellaceae bacterium
AATATCGTTAATGCAAACGTGCGCTGGGAGGGTAAGAACAAAGTAAATGGTTTCTGCAATATCATCCGCAAAAAGTGGAGTTAAGCCAGCATAGGTGTTTTTAGCCTTCTCAGCATCGCCTTTAAAACGAACCAACGAAAACTCGGTTTCGAGCATTCCTGGGCGAACCTCAGTTACCTTAATATTATTCTTTAGCATATCCATACGCATTGCCTGCGATAGCGCATGCATAGCATGTTTGGATGCGCAGTAAACATTGCCATTCTCGTAAACCTGAGTACCTGCAATAGAACCAATATTTATAATGTGTCCACCGCCACGCTCAATCATCATTGGAGAAACCATGCGGGTGATGTAAAGAACTCCCTTAACGTTGGTGTCTACCATTTGCTCCCAGTCTTCAATTAATCCATCCTGAATATGATTTAAACCAACAGCCAAACCTGCGTTGTTAACAAGAACATCAATTTTACGCCAACGCTCAGGTAAACCCTTGATTGCTTTCTCAACTGCTTTTCTATCGCGCACATCAAAGTTGAGAATCAATACATCCTTTTTATATTTTACTTCGATTTCTTTTTTAAGAGTTTCAAGGAGTTCAAGTCTTCGTCCAGTGATAATTAGGTTAAAATCATCCTGAGCCAAGCGGAGTGCTGTTGCACGTCCAATTCCCGATGTAGCTCCTGTAATTAGTGCAATTCTCATAGTTTATTTTATCTTTTATCTTAATATCTAGCCTAATTTGGCCGACAAACGTAAAGTAAAATTACCAAAATGCAGTATCATGGTTGATTTCTTTTGCATTTTTTAAAACATAATTTTGATTAGAGTGATTTTTATAGAACTAACAATCAATTTATTGTAGACTAATTATTCGAAGATATGTTTAATGACATTTTTTAGTTGATTTTTTGGATTCCTCTCAAAATCAGCATTTATAGGCTAAGTTGAAACGATTGTTCATAGTTATTGAAAAAATGATTGAGGTGATTATGGGCATCTTGGTTAATGTTCGTATTTTTGACACAGTAAATAATTCTGAGAAACCAAGCAACCTTAATAATATGTCGGAACAAATAGTTACAGTTGAAACTGCCAAGGAGTTAGGCCTACTCCCCGAAGAATTTGAATTGATAAAGAAGTACATGGGCCGTACGCCTAACTTCACGGAGTTGAGTATTTACTCAGTGATGTGGTCGGAGCATGCCTCTTACAAGAATTCAATCAAGTGGTTAAAAACATTACCCCGTAAAGGTTCAGCCATTCTGGCCGAAGCCGGTACCGAAAATGCCGGTTTAGTTGATATTGGCGATGGAATGGCCTGTGCATTCAAAATAGAATCGCACAATCACCCTTGCGCTGTAGAACCTTACCAAGGTGCTGCAACAGGTGTTGGCGGTATTAACCGCGATATTTTCACAATGGGTGCGCGTCCAGTTGCTCAGTTAAACTCGTTACGTTTCGGCAATTTAAAACTCGACCGTACTCGCTGGTTGATTAAGGGAGTTGTTAAGGGTATTGGCGATTACGGCAATGCTTTCGGTATTCCTGTTCTGGGTGGCGAAGTATTCTTCGACGAATCGTACAATATGAACCCTCTGGTTAATGCAATGTCGGTGGGTTTGGTGAAGAAAGACGGTGTTGTATCAGCAATATCTAAAGGCAAAGGAAACCCTGTTTTTATCGTAGGTTCATCTACAGGTAAGGATGGTATTCATGGTGCAACATTTGCATCAGCTGATATTACAGAAGATTCTGCCGATGATATTCCATCAATCCAAGTAGGCGACCCATTCCAAGAGAAGATCCTTTTGGAGGCATCGCTAGAGGTTATTAAAACTGGCGCTTTGGTTGGTATGCAGGATATGGGTGCTGCAGGTATTATCTGCTCAACCTCTGAAATGTCCGAAAAGGGTGGCCACGGAATGCGTGTTAACCTAGATAAGGTGCCACTACGTCAGAAAAACATCGAGGCATGGGAAATTCTCCTTTCCGAATCGCAAGAGCGTATGCTAATGGTGGTTCAAAAAGGTAGAGAGAAGGATGTTGAGGACGTTCTAAACAAATGGGATATTAACTACGCTATCATTGGCGAAGTAACCGAGGGCGATTTCCTTGAGTTTTTCTTCCACGGAGAATTGGTTGCAAAGGTTCCTGCATCAACATTGGTTCTTGGTGGTGGTGCTCCAGTTTACGACCGCGAGTACCGCGAGCCTGCTTACTATAAAGAGTACAAAAAGTTCGATATAAATAAAGTTCCAGAACCTCAGGATTTGATTGAGGTTGCAAAGCATATTATTTCGCATCCTAACATTGCATCGAAACGCTGGGTTTACGAGCAGTACGACACAATGATTGGTACAGGAAATATGACTACCAACTTCCCTTCCGATGCTGGTGTTTTCAACCTTAAGGGTACCAACAAGGCATTGGTTATGACCGTTGATTGTAACTCACGCTACGTTAAGGCCGACCCAGAGGTTGGTGCTATGATTGCAGTTTCGGAAGCGGCTCGTAATATTGCCTGTACAGGTGCAAAACCTTTAGCAATTACCAACTGTTTGAACTTTGGTAATCCTTACAACCCAGAGGTTTACTGGCAGTTTGTTCATGCAATTAAAGGTATGGGTGCTGCCTGCGAAAAGTTCGATACTCCTGTAACTGGAGGTAATGTTAGTTTCTACAACCAAGCATCTATTGGAGGCAAGGAGGAGGCTGTTTTCCCAACACCTACTATCGGTATGATTGGTTTATTGGAGAACAAAAATCACCATACAACTCTCGCTTTCAAGGAAAAAGGACATATGATTTACCTAATTGGTAAGTCGCACAACGACATTGCTTCATCGGAGTACCTTTACAGCTACCACGGTATTAAACAATCGCCTGCACCTTACTTCAATTTGGACGAGGAGCATAGAATTCAAACTGCATTGCTTGAACTTATCAGCAAAAATCTTGTTCAATCTGCACACGATGTTTCCGATGGCGGTTTATTCATTACGCTTCTTGAGAGCGCAATGCCTCGTAACCTAGGTTTCGACATCACAACCGATGCCGAAATTAGACCCGATGCATTCCTTTTCGGCGAGGCCCAAGGACGAATTGTTGTTTCGGTTTCCACATCGCGCGAAACACACTTTATTGACTACATGGTTGCCAACAAAATACCATTCACAGCGCTTGGTCACGTAACAAAATCGGAAATTAGAGTCGATGATGTTTCGTTTGGCTTTATAAGCGATATGAAACAAGTTTACGATACAGCGCTTGAAACAATGGTTACTGGCCAGCCAGCCAAGTAAAAATTGATGGAAGAACTAAATAAAAAGAGTGATAAGGTTGCGGCAATGTTTAATAGCATTGCCGCAAAGTATGATTTCCTGAACCATTTCCTGAGTTTGGGTATCGATAAACTATGGCGACGCCGCTTGGTTAAACAATTAGCCAAGAGCAATCCAAGGCAAGTCCTCGATATTGCCACAGGAACTGGCGATTTGGCTATTCAACTAGCCAATCACCACCAATTGGTAAATATTACAGGGGTTGATATCTCTGAAAATATGCTAAATATTGGCAGGGGTAAAATTTGGAAACGCAAACTTGAGGAAAGAATAAAACTGAAACAAGCAAATTCGATGAACTTACCTTTTGCTGATAGCGAGTTCGATGCAGCAATGGTAGCATTTGGGGTGCGTAACTTTGAGGATTTATCAAAAGGAATCACGGAAATTCATAGGGTTTTAAAATCTGGCGGAAGCCTTTACGTGCTCGAATTTTCAATGCCAAGTAAATTTCCAATGAGGAATCTTTACCGGTTTTACTTCCGAAAAGTGTTGCCATTTGTGGGAGGAATCGTTTCGGGAAGCAAAAGTGCGTACACATACCTTCCAGAGTCAGTATTTGCATTTCCTGAAAAGGAAAAATTCGTTGAAATTATGGCCAATGCAGGATTCAAAAACTGCAGCTATAAACGGTTGACCTTTGGCGTTGCAAGTATTTACGTAGGTA
>CAZTVY010000280.1:0-4009 GCA_964617235.1 uncultured Rikenellaceae bacterium
GCACATCGCCGTTTGGATAAGCAATTCGGATATAACCAGGGTAGTACTCCACCCTTTGCTGAGTAAGTTCAAGAGCGGCATTTGATAGTTGCTCAGCACTGTTGTTCTGCGCAAAAAGTATGTTTACTTTTATTAAAAGGAGAAGAATTAAACTTATACGCATATTAAAATCGTGTGCTATACTTTTTAACTTCCTTTGCAAGTTGTTTGGCTTTTCCGTCGGTAACCCTATTGAGTAGTTCCCAGAATTTTGGGCCATGATTTTTTTGTACTGTATGGCAAAGTTCGTGGAGTAGAATATAGTCAATTAACTCATCGGGAAGTTTCATAAGATGAAAGCTGAGGCTAATATTGTTTTTAGATGAGCAGCTCCCCCAGCGGGTTAACGAATTGCGTATGGTTAGTTTACCATACTTAAAACCTTTTAATGTAGCCATATTATCAAGCCTTTGAGGTAAATACTCCTTGGCTTCAATTCTGTAGGCTAACTCTATAGCCTTTTTTGCCGCAGTCTGCGAACTTTTATGCCCAATTTCAATGGATTCAGGGTAAAGAATATCAATATGCGGTTTATTATACTTGACTTTTATGCTTTGGTAATCTCCAGATATAAATCTTAAGGAATGGTAACGAGTGTTGAATCCGTTTTGGATAATCGGTTGCTTTTGGGTTTCAATCTCCTTCAATTTTTCAACAATCCAGCTAGCCTTGGAGAGCACAAAGTTCTCGGCTGCATTGAATGAGAGCACGCTTGGGATTGTGACTTTTACCTCTCCGGTGTTTTTAATTCGTATACTAAGCCGTTTAGCCTTTAGGTTGCGTTTGTACGATACCTTTCCAATGTTGGGGTATACGTTTATATACTCCTTGGGACCCATTACTGTTTTAAAATCCAAATGCTTGGGAATTTTTGGGTTAACTTGCTTTTTTCCTGATTTGCTTTTTCCTTCGTTGGGAATGAGCCTACAGTAACATAGTTTTTGCCATTAGGAAGCGTAAGCACCTCCGATTTATATCCTGCGGATTTAAGTTCCTTTGCGTATTTCTCAGCATTTAACTTATCCTTAAAACTTCCTGCAATTAGATGGAATTGTTCTGTTGCAGGCTGTTTAATTGCAGCATTCTCAATAACCGATTTTTCAATCTGAGTTTCAATGTTACTCTCTGCGCTCTCTGATGCATCATCTGAAGTCATATCATCGAAAGCCTTGTCAATTTCATCCTTTGGGGTTTCTTTTTCGGGAACTACAGTTTCAGTTTCGTTTTTTTCAACCTTCTCTTTAATAATGCTGTTTGGTCTGTTGCTTTCCCTAATCTCATTGTTAAATGCCATCTCTCTAATGATAAAGGCAAATATTAGAATGGCAACTAGCGATATTCCCAAATATATAAGAATAAGCACTAGTTTCGATTTTTTCCTGGTTTTTGCCATATCGTTTTTATCTTCATGATTATTTGAGTTTTCAGTTTTAGTGTCGAATGACGCTACGGGTTGGTTTTGTTCAGTAGCAGGTTCTTTTAATTCCTCTTCAATCTCAATAATACTTTCATTGACTAATACTTGTTCTTCGAAAGCCTGACTCTCTGAGAGTTCTTCGTTAATTGGTTCTTGGGTGTCAATGTCTAAAACAATATCTTCCTGACTAGGTTCTAGTTTACTTTCAGGTTGCTCAGTTATATTGATAATCGAGGTTGCTTCCGATACCTTTTTCGACTTTTTTTGGGGCTTATTCGCAGCAGGTTGAATTGTGTCGGTTGTAGATATATTCTTACCGGATGCTGTAAATATTATTGCTCCACGGTTATCACGCATTAATCGTCCAATTGCCGGAATATCAAAATAACCCTGGGTTTTAATCATTTCCTTTAGGCTTTCAATAAAGGCTTTTGTTTGTTTTATAGCTTCGTCCTTGGGTACTTCTTTATACTTTGCGTAGTATTCTTCCAGTACATTATCGTTGTACTTGAGGAAAGGGCTAAAAGTAAGATTCTCGGGTTTAAATGTGCTATTGCCGCTATCCTTTAATAGGAATGCACCAAAGTCGGGGAGAATTATTCGCGTATGATTCTCAATTATATGGGCAAGGTCTTTACTATCCATCACTATAATTGTTTAACGAAATTTACTTCAAAAATAATATCAATTAGGTGATAATTGCTAAACGGTTACTTAAATTAAGCTTAGGAGAACCTAAATAGGGCAAAAAATAAGGGTGCCTTAATTTTACAGGCACCCCATAAATATTTTCAGGTAAAACACTACGCCTTGCTGGGGCAAACTTCATGAATAGCTTTTGTAATTTTATCTATTGAGTATGGCTTTGTCATCAAGTAGTCGAAACCAGCATCATGAAAATCTTCGAAAAAATTGGCTGGATTATGTGCAGTAAGCGCAATAACAGGGGTAAATCGTAAGGGTGAAGGGAGCTTCTCTCGAATATACTTGGTGGTCTCTAGTCCATTCATCACGGGCATTTCAATGTCCATAAAAACTAAATCAACTTTTTCCTTCTGAATAATATCTATAGCCTCTTTCCCGTTCTGCGCCTCAAAGCACTGGCTACAAATATTTTTTACAACTTCTTTAAGTAAAAGCCTGTTTACAAAAATGTCGTCAACAATAAGAATCTTGTGCATAGGTAGTTAGTTTAAGTGTTTATCCAAGTCTGCTAAGGGTTTTAAGGATATCTGTACTTATTATTTTTATGTTATGTCTATCCATTTCAATAATCCTATCATGGTTGAATTCTGAAAGGGTTCTAATTAAGCTCTCCTTCGTTGTTCCACAAATTTCCGCCAGTTCTTGACGGGTTAGCGGGAATTTAAAGGTAGAATTATGGTAAATCATTTCGGAGAAGTACAGGATTAAATCGGCAACTCTGCCTGGTAGTTGCTTGTAAAGCAATCCCGATAAACGGTTGATATTGAATATTGTGTTTTTACTAATCTGCTTGGAAATTTCTATTCCTAGTGAGCCATTCTTTTCAAGGATTGAGGTAAATATATCGACATCAATATAAATTGCAGTGCAAGGTTCGATGGCCGATACCGTGAAATCGTAAACTTCGCCTCCCAGAATAGATGATAAGCCAACAAAGTTACCTGTACCTTCAATTTTTAGAATTAAGTTCTTACCCTTTCTTAACTCTCTAGAGATTTTTACCAAACCAGATGAGAGGTATATTATATGTGATGTTCTGGAGTTCTGTTTTACGATGATATCCCTTCTATTATAATCAACAATATTGATATTTTCGGCTATACGCTCTTTCTCACTCTCACTCAACAATATATTAATTGGTAGGGTGCATCTACCAAATAGGGTATCGAAGGAAGAATAGGTTCTTGTTAGCATTCTGCTTAATTTAGAGGAGCTTATAATTAATTAGGTTTCTTAAAATTAGTTAATTTTTTATTAAAAACAAACATCGACACTTAAAAATAGTGATTTAAATCATTGAATTAGGGTAATCAAACTCATACATTTTTGTGCAAAAGAATTTATTAAACCGTTTAATTTTGAAATGATTTGTATTAGTAGGTATTATGAGCAAATTAGACGATTACATTTTAGTTATTGACGATTCTACTACCAACCAGGTTTTAATGGAGGCCTTACTACAGGAGGAGGGGTTTTCTACACAATCGGCATCTAACGCAGCAGAAGCGTACACCTTAATTCAACGAAGAAAGCCACGCTTAATTCTTTTGGATTTGCTTATGCCTCAGGTTAGTGGTATTGAGTGTCTAAAGCAATTTAAATCGAGTGCTGAAACAACGGATATTCCCATTATTATTGTTACAGCAGTAAATTCCACAGAGTATAAAGATGCTTGTATGAAGTTAGGGGCTTTGGATTACTACACAAAACCCATTGACATACCCTTGTTTGTAAAGCATATTGGAAATATCTTAATAGATAAACCATAAGTATATTGAAAGGGAAAGGAATGGCTAGGGATTTGAAAAATATTACAAGTAAGTTTACACAGATTGATACCAAAATCAT
>CAZTVY010000281.1:0-4006 GCA_964617235.1 uncultured Rikenellaceae bacterium
GTTTTAAAACCTCAGGTTGATGAGATAAACCAAAAGTATCCTAACAAAGAGGATGCAATGAAGAAACAGCAAGCCGTAATGGGACTTTACAAAAAAGTAGGAGTAAATCCAATGGGTGGTTGTATTCCAATTCTTATTCAGTTTCCAATACTTATTGCAATGTTCCGTTTCTTTCCCGCATCTTTTGGGTTGCGCCAGGAGAGTTTCCTTTGGGCAGATGACCTTTCGGCATACGATTCTATTTTAAGATTACCTTTTGAGATACCTTGGTATGGCGACCACGTTAGTTTATTCACCCTTTTAATGGCAGCTGCATTATTCTTAACATCTAAAATGAATGCCGACCAAATGGGCGATACCAATGCTCAAATGCCAGGTATGAAGTTTATGATGACCTATATGATGCCATTGATGATGTTATTCTGGTTTAACGGTTACTCATCGGGTTTAAGTTACTACTACTTCCTTTCCAACGTATTTACAATTGGTCAGACCTATATGATTCGTCAGTTTGTTGATGATCAGGCAATTCTTGCAAAACTTCACGAAAATGCAAAGAAGCCTGTTAAGAAGTCCAAATGGCAGGATAAATTAGAGCAAATGGCAAAACGCCAGCAAGAAGTTCAGAAGAAAAAGAAGTAAAATTCAAATTTGATAATAGAAAAGCGCAACCCTAAAGTTGCGCTTTCTGCTTTCAATAAATTGTCGTTAGTTATTTGTAAAAAAAGCAATTGATTTCTTTAATTCATCGGATTGTTCAGCCAGTTGATTCGCTGCACTGGATAGTTCCTCGGCTGTTTGCGCATTGTGCTGGGTAATATCATTTAGCTGAACAACTGCTGTATTTATTTGGTCTATGCCATAGTTTTGCTCTAGGCTTGCATGGGCTATCTCTTTAATCATACTTACCGTTTCCTCAATTTCAGGTACAAGTTCTTCCAGTTTCTGACTTGCTTCCATCGATAAATCAACGCTACGATTCGATATCTCTGAAATCTCATTAGCGGCAACCCTACTGCGTTCGGCTAGTTTACGAACCTCAGCCGCAACAACTGAAAAACCTCGGCCATATTCTCCTGCCCTTGCGGCTTCTATAGCCGCATTTAGTGCAAGAATGTTTGTTTGGCGCGATATCTCCTCTATTATGGCAATCTTCTGATTTATCAACTTGATACTGTCAATACTTGTTCGTGTAGCATCAACTACTTCGCCCAACGTTTTGTTTGTGTTTGTACTAATTTGTTCTGCTTGCTTAGCATTTTCCGAATTATTCTCTATGTTCGATTTAATTTGTTCCATTGATGAGGAAACCTCCTCGGCAACTGCTGCTTGTTTATTGGCATCCTCGGCAAGTTGATTTGAAATACCTTTTACAGCAGTACTTTCGGCTACAAATAAATCGGAATTTGAATGAATTGTAGAGACAATACTTTTTAAATGCTCAATCATTTTATTTACCGATTTGGCTAGCAAACCAAACTCGTCTTTTGTTTTGCATTCTGCATGCAAATTAAGTTCTCCTTCTGATAATCTAGTTGTAATTTGGGTGATGCACTGAATAACTTTTACTGAGCGTGAAATAAAGTAAACTACAAGTAACACTGATACCAATAAAAGCAAAAAACCTGTAATGATGACAGATGTTCTGTACTTCTTTATTTCTTTTACTACATGAGCTGCCTCAATATCACAACCCAGCAATGCAATAACTTTTCCTTCTGAATTTATGATGGGAGCAAAACTTGTAACCATCCAGCCATAGTTTTTGTTATAAGTTATCTTCGTGTAGGTAACTTGTTTTGTATTTATTGCTTTTTCGATATATGGCAAATCATCATTCTTGTCCCAATCCGCAACCGATCCAAACTGTGAATAATCCTCAGAGGTATTGTCTCCACCTTCAATGGCGTACTCATACTTGCCATTATTGTTGAAAAAGAATGTGTATAGGTATTTCATTTCGGCCATATCGCGAATTTTCATCAACTCAGTTCGTAAATAGTTAGCGTAAGCCGATGAATCGTTTCGTTCCTTAATAACAACTTCAAGTGAATCGCCGTTAATTGCATGTAATGCAAAATTTACCACGGTTTTGGTGTGCTCACCGTTAAACCTATAGCCAAACTCTGAGAGTTTTGAATAACTAATAATCCCTGTTACAATAAGAACTATTAGTATAATAATTGATGTAAGTATAGATAGTTTGGTAACTATTGGAACAAATCTATTTTTAAGCATAGGTTCATTTTTTAAGAGCTTTAAGTTAGTAAAAATTGATATTCATAGTTGAGGACATTGTCAAATTTTATGTTTTTAAAAAGATATCGGTTTGTAAGGATTATTTAAAAGATGTATTACTTTTGTTTTGAATTTGGTTTCCGCTAGTTGACTCTTCAACTAAGGAATTAAAAGGGAATCCGGTGTAAAACCGGAGCTGTACCCGCAGCTGTAAGCCTTTATAGGCTTTCTGAACACCTCCGCCACTGTTTCGATTTATCGGGATGGGAAGGCCTCAGAAAGTAAGGCGAGCCAGAAGACCTACCGATTCGTTGTTTTTAGTATCATAGCTTTCGGGATAAAAAGCGATGTGACTGATTGAGAAATCACCACTTCAATTGTCCAATTACAACCTAGGAGTAACTTGGTGTTTGCCGAAAGTTTATGGTTGATTTAAAATCTGTATTTGCAGAGTCATACTGCTTTAGCGTTGCTATTGGCAATGGTTTGACGGGCTGCAATTGCTGGTTTTAAGTGTAATGTTTAACCATAAATTTTTTAAAACAATGCGTAAATTATTAATGTTTATTTTTTCGTTTTTGCTTATTTTAAATGGCTATGCCCAAACCACCGATTCAATTAGGAAAGTTGATATTGAAGAGGTTACTGTAACCACATCAAGGGCTAATACCAAATTAAAGGATATCCCACAAAAGGTTGAGGTTATCAGCAGTGCAAAGATTAAGTCGATACCTTCTGACAATGTTGCCGAAGTCCTTAAAAGAACTACAAATATTGATATTATTCAATATCCAGGATTATCGGCAAAGGTTGGAATGCGCGGTTTTTCGCCTAGCGCTCACTCACGCAGCTATACGCTAATTCTTATCAACGGAGTTCCTTCTGGTTCGTACAATTTGGCGAGTATTAATGCCGATAACATCGATAGGATTGAGATTGTTAAAGGTCCTTACTCCGCACTCTACGGTTCCGATGCTATGGGAGGAGTTATCAATGTTATTACCAAATCGGCTCCAATGGAAACAGAGGGAAGGGTATCAATCTCCTCCGGAAGTTTTGGTGCAATGATACTTAGCGGTGATGTTGGCGCCAGTTTAAATTCCAAAACTAGCTTTAGGCTAGGTTACTCGCATACCGAGCAACGCAACAATTACCGAATTGGAAGTAAGAATTTGCTCGATATGAATGGAATTGAAAAGGCTATGCTCGATTCTGCATCGTATGGCGATGCTATGAAAAATTCCACATATCAATCTAACGAGGTTAATGCTGCATTAATGCATAGGTTCAATAATGCTTGGAGTGTTGGTGCAAATGCTACATATAGTTTTGCTTACGATGTAAGCACTCCGGGCAATTACTGGGGAACCTACGGGCAAAGCAAAAAAGATGTTGATAGGCTAAACATTACAGTGCCAGTAAAGCGTGTAACCGAAAAAAACACATTGGTGTTCTCGCCGTATTTTAGCCAGGAGAAAACGCAGGATTACGATAATAACACCGATACTGGTTTTGTGTCATTACGCGCTTGGAATAAGGAGTATGGATTTAAGTTGTCCGATAATTTTGAGGTTGGACCACTTAAAATGCTTGCAGGGGTCGATTTGGATGTGAATGATTATGATTCGGAACGATTTGAAAAAGTAAGTACCTCAATAACTGGAACTAATCCATATCAGCCCGATAACCAAATTGCAAAGTATGCTGTTTTTGCACAGGCAACTTATACCTATGAAGGATTACTTATTAATGCAGGTGCCCGGTTCGA
>CAZTVY010000282.1:0-3991 GCA_964617235.1 uncultured Rikenellaceae bacterium
TACTTACGTAGTCAATTTTTGTTCCTTGTCTTTTTAACTTGTCAATATGCCTATCAAAACGCTCATACTCAACAAAAAAATCAGCTTGAGGAAAATAGCTATCCATAATGCCAACACAATCGTGCTTATCCAAAGCTGCTAGCAAGTTGTTGTTTGTTTCCTTAATAGCTTTTAAGTGACGTGGCGCAATAAAACCAGCAGCCCCAATTAATGCAAAATTTTTCATAACTAATCTATACGAGTAACATTATCATTCTCAAATCTATACTTATGCCCACTTTCAGGGCAAACTGCAATATTACTTTCATCAAACTCTAAACGATGTCCATATTCACTCATCCAACCAATTTGACGGCTAGGATTTCCTACTACTAGGGCATAAGGTTTAACGTCTTTTGTAACAACAGTTCCAGCGCCAACAAAGCAGAACTCGCCCAAGGTAACTCCACATACAATTGTTGCATTTGCACCAATTGTTGCCGATTTCTTTACGAACGTTTTCATATACTCGTTTTTGCGATTCACTGCACTTCGAGGATTTATTACATTAGTAAAAACCATAGAGGGTCCTAAAAAAACATCATCCTCGCAAATAACGCCAGTATAAATCGACACATTGTTTTGTACCTTAACATTCTTGCCTAAAGTTACTCCAGGCGATACTACCACATTTTGCCCAATATTGCAATTTTCTCCAATTACACATCCAGCCATAATATGGCTAAAGTGCCAAATCTTTGTTCCTCTGCCAATATCTGAACCATGGTCAATTACTGCTGTTTCATGAGCAAAGAAATTCTTTTCCATCCAAATAAATTTTACCAAATATAGTTCATTTGAAAAACGAAAGCACTTTATCGCAAATAAAATTAAGTGTGTCTTCGTCCATTTCTGTATGCATAGGTAGCGAAATCACGCTATTTGAAAGAGAATCGGATACAGGATACAACGAATCCCCGTTTTTGGCTCGATAAGGCTCAAAGGCCTTTTGCTTGTGCAATGGAACCGGATAATAAACCATTGAAGGTATAGCAAATGAAGCTAAGTGTTTTATTAAGTCATCCCTATTTGCATCAACTACTTTAAGTGTATACTGATGAAAGATATGATTACTCCACTTTACTCTGTTAGGCACAACCAAATGGGAACATGCTTTTAACCTAGAATCGTAAAAATCTGCAGCCGATACCCTTGCGGCATTGTACTGTTCAAGGTATTTAAGTTTAACAGAGAGGATTGCGGCTTGAATTGTATCGAGTCTTGAGTTAACCCCTATTCTATCGTGATGGTAACGTACCTTCATTCCATGGTTTGCAATAGAACGAATTTCGTTGGCTAAATCGTCATTATTGGTAAATAGCGCACCGCCATCGCCATAACATCCAAGATTTTTAGAGGGAAAAAACGACGTAGTACCAATATCGCCAATTGCACCAGCTTTAACTGTTACCCCATTACTGTGGAAATAATCTGCGCCTAAAGCCTGTGCATTATCTTCAATCACATAAATGTTATACTTCTTGGCAATACGCATTATTTCGTCCATATTGGCACATTGTCCAAATAAGTGAACAGGGATAATTGCCTTAGTTTTTGGAGTTATGGCCTCCTCCAATTTCTTAATATCAATTGTAAAACTAGTAGGATCTACATCTACTAGAATAGGTACCATTCCTAAAAGAGCAACAACCTCAACCGTTGCAATAAAAGTAAAATCAGGAGTAATAACCTCATCGCCGGGCTTTAATCCTAAAGCCATTAGTGCAATTTGTAAAGCATCAGTACCATTTGCACAGCCAATCACGTTTTTTACACCAAGATACTTTGCTAAATCATCCTGAAACTGATTAAGCTCTTTACCTTTTATAAATGCAGTGGTATTTATTACTTGTTGAATTGCGATATCAATCTCTTGTTTAATCTTGGTGTATTGACCCTTCAGGTCGCACATTTGAATATTTCGGTTTTCCATATCTAAGAGAAATTGAAAGCAAAAAAGCCTGCAACCGCAGGCTTATGCTAATTTATTTTGCGTAACTAATGGCTCGAGTCTCCCTAATAACCGTAATTTTCACTTGACCAGGATATGTCATTTCATCCTGAATTTTCTTAGCAATCTCGAATGATAGTTTATTTGCCTCATCGTCGGAAATCTTTTCACTTCCAACAATTACACGTAATTCTCTACCAGCCTGAATTGCAAATGTTTTAAGAACTCCAGGATAGGATAACGCCATATCCTCCATCTCCTTCAATCTCTTAATGTATGATTCTACAACCTCGCGACGAGCACCTGGACGAGCACCCGATATAGCATCGCAAACCTGAACAATAGGTGCGAATAGGGTTGTCATCTCTACTTCGTCGTGGTGAGAACCAATTGCATTGCAGATTTCAGGTTTCTCCTTATACTTCTCGGCCAATTTCATACCCAAAACTGCGTGTGGCAATTCAGGCTCATCATCGGGCACCTTACCTATATCATGTAACAACCCTGCACGTTTAGCAACCTTAGGATTCAACCCTAGTTCCGATGCCATAATAGCACAAAGGTTTGCCACCTCGCGTGAGTGCTGCAGTAGATTTTGTCCGTAAGATGAACGATACTTCATTTTACCAACTAAACGAATTAACTCAGGGTGCAAACCGTGAATACCTAAATCAATTGTTGTACGCTTTCCTACTTCAACAATTTCATCTTCAACCTGTTTCTGTACTTTTTGAACCACCTCCTCTATACGGGCAGGGTGAATTCTACCATCAGTTACCAGTTGATGTAATGCTAAACGAGCTATTTCTCTACGAACAGGATCGAACGCAGAAAGAATGATAGCCTCAGGAGTATCGTCAACAATAATTTCGACTCCAGTAGCCGCTTCTAGCGCACGAATATTTCGACCTTCGCGTCCAATAATTCTACCCTTAATTTCGTCAGAATCAATATTGAAAACAGTCACAGAATTTTCTATTGCTGCTTCAGTTGCAACGCGCTGAATGGTCTGAACTACAATTCTCTTAGATTCTTTAGCTGCAGTCATTTTGGCTTCATCTACAATCTCGTTGATGTAAGACATCGCAGAGGTTCTTGCTTCTGCCTTTAACGACTCAATAAGTTGAGTTTTTGCATCCTCGGCAGATAGTCCAGAAATTGCTTCTAACTTTTCAACCTGAGTTTTATGCATTTTATCTAGTTCCTCTGAACGTTTCTCAATAAGTTCCACCTGAGTATTCAAATTCTCTCGAATAACGTCTACTTCCTTATGCTTACGCTGAAGTTCTTCAATTTTTTGAGTTATAAGGACCTCACGCTGTTTAATTTTATTTTCCGCCTGAGCTATTCTTGAGTTTTTCTCGGTAATAACTTTTTCGTGTTCCGTTTTAAGCTGAAGAAACTTCTCCTTAGCCTGTAAGATTTTTTCCTTTCTAATTACTTCTGCCTCTGTTTCTGCTTCTTGTATAATTTTAGAGCGCTTACTTGCAAGCAACTTGCTCCAAAGCAAGTACGATAAAAACCCACCTAGTATGAAGGTTGAGGCTGCAATTATGATGTTTATTCCCATAATAAATTTATTAAATGTTAATATATATAAAAAACCCGCATTACGCCCTAATTTTATGTAGAAACCCCAATTCAACATGGGTGGAGCGGCCATCTGTGTCAGACTTCCAACGTCCCAAACAGGAATCCCGAACTAGCGGTAAAAAGGCCTGTCTTTGACAGATCAAGTCCTACTCCAAGTTTTGTAGTGTTGAGTTTCGCAAAAATATTAAGGCAATAATGCGGGCAATACTATTTGAAAGAACTTAAGTTTTGCTTTTCAATATAAGAACCTAGCCATTCGTCCAACTCCGACAATTCTTCTGTAACTGCAGTATTATCGAACTTTCCCTCACACTCAATAAGTTTAATCACAAACTGCAAGGCTGCCATAGCCAAAAAATCCTGAACATCCTTATCGGTGTAGCGTTGCTTATACTGGAGAACTTTATC
>CAZTVY010000283.1:0-3988 GCA_964617235.1 uncultured Rikenellaceae bacterium
TAGCGACGAAAAGAAGTCCTTTAATTCCTTAGTGAATATTGCAAACATTGTAGTAATTAATTTTGCCTATGTTGTTTATGAAAATCAGGAGGTAACTGCATTTGCTCTGATTCAGGATGCTCCTGAACATTCAAAGTATCCAATTTCACATCAGTAGCATTAACAGTATTAGCGTTGACTATTTTAACACCTTTGTAGTAGTACTCAATAATTTTATCGTAAGTCCAGCCACGGGTAGCCATACTCATTGCTCCATCCTGACAAAGACCAACTCCGTGACCATAGCCTTTTCCGGAGAAACGCACTTCGGTTTTAAAAACCGATATCGAGAACCAAGCAGAGCGTAACTTAAATTGCTTTCGAATTTTGGTTGTAGGAATATCAATACCATAAACGGTATAAGTTTTTGGACGGGTTCTGGGCTCAAAATCCATTTCAGAATTCTTAACAATCTTTAAAGTATCGACACCCTCCTTGGCAAGAAACTCCTTCCATTCCTTAAGTGGAACTCTGCGCTCCCAGTAAGCACTGCGAGAACTTGAGCAAAACCTATCGGGAACCGATGTTAAGTATGGCAACGATTCAACCCAAACATCGCCCGAACTGGCTGTTTGCCCACCACAGTTTGCGTGAAAAGCAGCAGTAATTGGTCGGTTTAGAGAATCAACAATGATTAAATCTTTTGTATCGGAAGTTGCGGTGTAGATATCATCGTCCTTTTCGCTTCTTCCTTTATATGCCTGACAATGGGTGCCATCGCAAAGGTTAAACCCTTCGGCACTGTGCTTTTGCAAATGAGTAAAAGTATAAGTACGAACAATTAAGGCTTGGGCTTTATAAAACTCATCCTCCTTATTAGGACCACCTTCGGCTTCCACCACGGCAGCAATGTATTTCTCCTCATCAATCAGGTTGATAGCCATAATTCTATCGAACTCCACGTAGAAACTAAGGTTATCGTCGTATAAACGTGCTGGACTTGCCGGCATAATTGGCTTAACACGGATAACGTCCTCGTTGGTTTCTCCAACAATCGACACCCGTTTCCAAGTTCCCAAATTGCGATTGGCATCGCGCACCATCACTGAATCGCCCGAACGGCTCAGGTAAAGAATCTGATTCTCACGTAACAATTCCTGTTTATCACCTAAAATCAACTTATACTTTCCCTTTGTAGGTGTGATAAGTATGGTTGACAACTTGGTATCGTTAAAAATGCTTACGCTTATTTTCTGAGAAAGCCCACTTAAATTGCAAAGAATAATAAATCCTAATGCAATAATATATCTGTTCATAGACAGTTATTTACTTGGTAATAAATTCAACCATTTTGGCACCTACCCGTTTGGACGTTCCGGTTTCGCCTAACATCTGACGTAGCTTTGCGTAGTTATTGAGCATAGCCTTGCGCTCTTCGGTTCCTGGAACTAATTTAATGGCCTCGTTATACAGATTATTCGGTGTTAAATCATATTGTTTCAACTCCCTAACAACCTCAGTTTCCATATTAAGATTCACAAGCGAGATATACTTCACCTTAATTACCATCCAAGCTATAAGCATTGAGAAGAAATTACCCTTATAGCAAACAACCTGAGGAACATTAATTAAAGCAGCCTCCAATGTTGCTGTTCCTGATGTTACAAAAGCCAAAGTGCTACACTTTAAAAGCGCGTATGTTTGTCCGAATATCAACTTAACATCCTTTCCGGCAATGTATGGATTGTAAACCTCCTGAGTTAAAGATGGCGCACCCGCAATTACGAACTGATAATCGGGGAAACGCTCTATCATTTTAAGCATTACTGGCAAATTATAACGAATTTCCTGCTTCCTGCTTCCTGCTACTAACGCTATAATGGGCTTATCGCTTAAACCGTTCTTTGTCACAAAAATATCGAACGAAGGACACTCCTTTATCTTCATCTCAATTGCATCGGGGCTTGGATTACCCTCGTAAACTGGCTCTATTCCGTGCTTTTTAAAATATTCTATCTCGAAGGGGAAAATGATAAAAAGTTTATCAACAAACTGCTTAAGAATTTTTATGCGACCCTCCTTCCAAGCCCAAACCTTAGGGGCAATGTAGTAGAAAACCTTTATACCCAACTGCTTTGCGTATTTTGCGATACGAAGATTAAAGCCTGGATAATCGACAAGAATAAGCACATCGGGGTTAAACTCTCGAATATCAATTTTGCAGAGTTTCATATTGTTGGATATGGTTTTGAGGTTCAGTAGCACCTCCAAAAAACCCATAAAGGCCATATCACGATAATGCTTAACAAGAATACCGCCCTGCTCCTGCATTAAATCGCCACCGAAGTAACGGAACTCAGCATCGGGGTCTTTCTCCTTAATCCCTTTCATTAGGTTCGATGCGTGTAAATCGCCCGAAGCCTCACCTGCAACAATATAATACCGCATATCTGAATATTTTAAATAAATCGTAGGATAATAATTATAAACGCCAAAACAATGGTTGTTCCAAGAACTCCCTGCGCCGATTTTAACTTATTAGTCCATATAAAAGCAAAAAACAAGCCCAGATTGGGTAACATCGATAATGATAAAACCCTCGACATATTCCTCTGCAACCATGTAATTTCAACAAAATCTAAAAAATTCTTACCGTTGTATAATGCCAAATAAATACCAACAAAGGTTAATACCGGCAATAGCAAACCTCCAATAAAGCCAATAATTGGTTTGTTAAATTTTCCTTGGTTCATAGTTCACAGAGTTTAAATCGAAGTTCCAGTTCTTTATGCGTTCCATCTCCTTGTAGTTTGTTAAATCTACATGAATTGGAACTACTGATATATAACCATTATTCAACGCCCACTCGTCAGTATCGGTCGACTCAGGCTCCTCATTATGGAAATAACCTGTAAGCCAGTAGTAATTTACGCCACGTGGGTCGGTACGTTTCTCAAACTCCTCGCGCCAAGTTCCTTGGTTCTGGCGGGCAATCTTAATTCCCTTTATCTTATCGGCAGGGAATACAGGAATATTGACATTTAGGCAACATCCCTTCGATAATCCATTCTCCAAAACATTCTGCACCACTGCCCTACCAAACTTTACCGATGCAGTAAAATCTGGATTCTCCTCATAATCGAGCAACGAAAATCCAATGGAAGGAATATTATACAAACAACCCTCAATGGCCGCAGCCATAGTTCCACTGTAAATAATACTTATTGATGAGTTTGAACCGTGATTTATTCCAGAAACAACCAAATCGGGTGGAGTTGTAAATATCTGGCTCATTGCCAACTTCACGCAATCAACAGGTGTTCCATTAACGCTATACATTTCAACATCGTCGGTACGCTTACGGTGTTTCATCCTAAGCGGAGTTTTAATGGTAATTGCGTGCGACATACCCGAATTACCCTCCTCTGGAGCAACCACCACAATTCTACCGAAAGGTTTCACCATTTCAATTAATGCCTCAATGCCTTTAGCCTTGTAGCCATCGTCGTTCGAAACCAATATTACAGGTCTACGTTTCTCCCCTTTATCCTCAAACATTTTACCTCTATTAAATATGATAGTCTGCAAAGATATTATTTTTTGTTGATGTTGATTGGAGTGTGAGTTATTAGGTTATTGGTTGTTGAGTTAATAAGTGTTTAATTGGTGAGAGTGACGAATGACAAGTTATGTTTTGTCTTCTACTTCCATCTTATAACGTCCATCCTCCAACCCACTATATTCTCTCATTATCAAATTTTCAAATTGACACATTGGCTTATGTCCAAAAACAACTTTTCTCATCTTGTTATTCTCCTTAAATTGCCATACGTTTGCAATCGATTTAGAAAAAGTAAACAATAAAATCAACAATATTATGATAACTAAGCAACTTCTAGACCCAAAGAGTATTGTAGTGGTTGGTGGTTCCGACGATATCCAAAAGCCCGGCGGTAAAGTGTTGAAAAACCTTATCGACCATAATTTTAAGGGTGAACTATATGTTGTA
>CAZTVY010000284.1:0-3988 GCA_964617235.1 uncultured Rikenellaceae bacterium
GAATGGTTTAATGGGCACAGCTTTTTAGGAAAAGATTATTAATGAAAAAGAATTAAAAGCGGATGCACGTAAAGGCGATTGTTTGAAATAGCATTTAATAGTTGCATCGCAACGGATAAATTCTGGTATGAAACAACTATTGTAAAATCACCCAAACAAAAAAAATGAGCCAGAATGCATTGGCATCTGGCTCCGAATTATTATTAACCAAATCTATATTTAGTCCTTTACAGGCTTGAGTTCAACCTTAATTGTTCCATTACAGGTTGTTGCGTCAACTTTTACTTCCTGTGGATTGTACGATATCAAATTTGCATTGATTGATACTGATTGACATCCCATTACAGTTGCGCTAAAGTTGCCTTCAAAATCGGTGTAGGTTGTGGTGTTATCAATTTTAACCGCTACGCCTGCAAGTGCTTCGCCAGTTTCTTTATCAACTACCTGACCACTAATTGTAAGGGTTACAACTGAGGTTGAATTGCTCGAGGTGTTTTTATCATCACCCTTAACATTTGCATTTACATTAACCGATACTGCTACTAGGGCTATAACTAAAATTTTGCTAATTGTTTTCATCGTTTTTAATTTTTATTTCTTGACACAAAAATAGACCCCGAACATTACCTGAATATTACACAAAAATGATTTAAATGTTAAGTTTAGGTTAAGCGTTAAAACTTAGCCGTTACACCAAAACTGAACGATATTCCATCGGAGCTACGCTTATTGTCCATGTACATACTTGCATCACCGGAGCTATTTAGGTATGGGAAGTAGGTAACTGTTTTTTGGTTAAGCAGGTTCCTAATCCCAAACTTGAACTCAATAGAGTTATAGAACTCCTTGCTAACAGTTAAGTCAACAAGATGTTTTTGCTTTTCCATGATATGGGGGATGTTCTGATTTGCGTTTTGGTTGGTTTTTCCAATGGTTATTAATCTGTCGCCAATAACGTTGTACTGAACAGAGAAGTTTAACCTGCGTTTTTCGTTGCTATAGAATATTCCTGTATTAATTAGGAATGGCGATTGTCCTTGCATCTCTCTATCCTCAAAAATAGAGCCTTCGGGGAATATTACTTTACTATAAATGTAGGCAGCATTGGCAACAAGGTAAAAATCTTTCAGCAGTTCAATTGCTTCTAACGATTTACGAAGTTCCACTTCGACTCCTAAACTGGTTGCTTTGTTGGCATTGTTATACGTAAAGGTTGGACGGTTTCCTGCTGGCTTGTAGGTTGATTCGATGGTTGATTTAAAATCCTTATAGAATAAACCTACAGAGAAAGTCTCGCTTGAACTTGGATAAAACTCGTAGCGTAAATCGTAATTCCATGTGTAAGCATTTTCAAGTTCTGTATTCCCAACGTAATCGGCTTCATCCTCGAAATTATAGAAGTAAAATGGAGCAATCTCCCTAAACTCTGGTCTGTTTACCGATAGGCCAGTTGCCAAGCGGATTAAGTTCTTTTCGTTGAAGTTATAGGTTAGATTTGCTGATGGGAAGAGGTCAACATGATTTGACTCAAGGTTCACAGCCCTATTATAGCTATCGTAACCATCGAGTTGAAGGCTGTTGTACTCAGCCCTAACCCCTCCGTAAAACTTAATTTTACTGGTGATATTTGTACTCAATGCAACATAACCTGCAAATAGCATATTGGTTGCATCGTAACTGTCGGATTTGCTGGTAGTTTCTTTGATTATGAATCCATCGGCTGAGGTGTTGATATTCTCTGGGTTGAAAATGGTTTCAATGGGTAGCCAAACCGACTCGGTGTACGATGAGTTTTTTGCATACCCAAGAATTCTTGTATCAAAAACCCTGTGCTTGTATTCGGAATAGATACCCGTTTTAACAGATGGTTGCCGGCTGCCAATTTTCAACTTTCGGTCGTAATTAACACCCAATGACGATATGTACTCGTTTAATCGCATAAAGAGTCGTCCGGCATCACTAACAGAGGGTGTTAGTCCAATAGAAGCATAATAATCGCCATAGTGGGGAAGTAACTCTTCGCTTTGTAGTGTTGTGCGGAGTTGCTTTAAGTCTGGCTCATCTTTACCTGAGTAGGAAAATCCTAAAACCCAATCAATTCTGTTCTTATCATCCTGTCCATATTTATGCTCGCCCCCCAACTGACCAGTGTACGATGTGCGCGACATATATTTATCCTGATAGGAACGAACCGTGTAACCCTCGTAACCATTTAGTCCATTACGGATTATTGCCGTATTTTTTCCATTGATATTTAAAAGATTTCGGAACTCAATTTTGTTGCCGTTACCCAAAAAGAATGCCCAGTTGTGGAGTACCCCAATTTTGGTAGTTCTGGAAAAAGCGCTATCGGTATAATTGTAGTTGTATGGTGGTGTATCGCCTAAATTGAATTGCGCTTGGTAACTTTTAAGCACTTTTACATCAGAATTATTGGCAATTCCATAGTTGATATTGGTTATTGTACCAATTTGCTTGCTTCCTACCTGAAATCTTCGCCCAAAATTTATGTTGATTTTTTGCTCAGGATATGCCGTTCCCTTTTTGGGAGCCCAACTGCTGTTAAACTCTTTTCCTAATGATGCCAGTTGAGAGTTGGATAAACCTTTAAGAGTACTTGGAATGTTGTCGGGCAGGGCTCTTTCGCCATTGTCAATACCCAACCAATCGTACTTACCTTTGTTTATAAGTTGAAAACTGGAGTAATCGTCTTCAGTGTTGTATGTGGTTGAGTATCCAATTTGGAAGAAATTCTTTTCGGGCATATTCTTGGTGAAAATCTTTATGAAACCACCAGTAAAATCGGCAGGTAACTCGGGCGATGGACTTTTTGCAATAAGTATGTTGTCAATCATTGAGCTGGGAATAACATCGAACGAGAAGGCTTTTTGGTCGGTTTCGCTCGATGGTGTTGATGCGTTGTTAACCCAAACACTATTGTAGCGTTGATTTAATCCGCGAATCACCACAAACCTATCCTCAATAATCGATATTCCAGGAACACGCTTAATTACCTCCGAAGCATCCTTATCCTGAGTGCGGGTAATTTGCTGTGCAGTAATACCACTAGCAATTATGTTGCTTGATTTAATAGCACTTATCATTGCTACATCGGTATTATTACGTTTAGTTGCAGTAACAACAACACCCTCAATGGCGGTTGTTACCTCTTCCAAATCAACATTAATCAAAGATGCTTTATTTGCCTCAACTTTAATTCCTTCAATTAATATTGGCTTGTAGGAGATAAATGAAACCTGAACACTGTATGTTCCAGGTGTAAGATTTCCTAAAATAAACTTGCCATCGAAATCGGTTATTGTGCCGTTGGTTGTTCCTTGTATTACTACTGTGGCACCAACAAGTGTTTCAGCCCTAAGTTTATCAATTACAACTCCTTCAATACTTCCTCTTTGGGCTAGTGCAGATAGGTTAACTAAACAAAAAATAAAAATGCTAATAGTTTTAATTGTCTTCTTGCTCATATTTAGTTTTTTTTGCAATGTCCGTAATCACGTTTCTTAATATTTTTTCACACTGCAAAGTAAACTACTATATATGGCATCAATTTTAAGGCTATGTTAAACTTTGGTTAACCATTTTGAGGGATAATATCGGCTACATTTAATGTTTTCTTAACTTAATATTTGCTATTTGTAAATAGTTTTGTAAACTTACTTTTTAAAGACAAGACACTATGGATTTATCAAAATTCAAGATTCTAGTAGTTGATGATGAGCCCGATATTATTGAGTTTTTGAGCTATAATCTCAAAAAGGAGGGTTTTACCATAAAAACAGCATCGACGGGGCGTCAGGCAATTGATATGGCTGTTTCCTTTAATCCGCACCTAATTCTTCTCGATGTTATGATGCCCGAGATGGATGGAATTGAAACCTGTGGGGAGTTAAGGGCAAACCCCTTAACCAAGGATGTTTTAATTGCTTTTCTTACCGCACGTAACGAGGATTACAGCCAGATTGCGGGG
>CAZTVY010000285.1:0-3978 GCA_964617235.1 uncultured Rikenellaceae bacterium
GCATGTGGAACAAGGCCCCGATGGCGGAATAGTTACACTTGACGATACTACAATCCTCGATTTAGCTAACGAAATTATTGCTAAGTCGAAGGAACTAGTGTAAACACATTTTTAGTTTTTTCATAAAAGCAGGACTTAAAATAATTGGTCCTGCTTTTTTCTTAATCGTAAGAGTCCTTAACTTTACAACGGATAAATTCATCAAAATGGAAAAACTCTTAGAACAAATCCACCTAGTTGAACAGAAGCACCTTTACGAACTATATAAGTATATGGTTAAGGTATTTGAGAACACAAATTTACCATCGCACGATGCTTTACATCATCTAAGAGTTTGGCTTCATTGCCGTGGGTTAATCGTTGAACTTCATAAAGCAGAGCTCGATATACCAAATGATTTGATTGAGAATGCAATTGTAGCCTGTTTTTTTCACGACTCAGGCTTGACAATTGATATTGGAGAAGTTCACGGCAAACTTGGAGGACAAATTTGCAGGAATTATTACAATCAATATCCAAACATTGCCATTAAAAATATTGACGCAGTGGTGCAAGCAATAGAGTTCCACGACGATAAATCAGTTAAATCGGGCGTTGTAACTAAACCAGAGGATATGGTTTGCCTCAATAGGTTAGTTTCTACTGCTGATGACCTTGATGCAATTGGAATTATTGGAATCTTCAGATATATTGAGATTTACCTTAAGCGAGGCATTCCCGATAGTGAAATTTCCAAAAAGGTGATTAAGAATCTAAAGAACCGGTTTAACAACTTTACCAATGCCTACTCATCGTTACATCGATTTGCCGATAAACAAAGGGTTCGATATTTGGAAACTTTAAACTTTTTTATCGAACTAGATTCTGAAATGTCACAGGGGCTCGATAATCCTGATAGTCAATTAGCCGTTTTCAAAATTCTTAAAGAGCAACTTGTGGAAAAAAAACAAGGCATTGATAAAACAATTGCGTATGCTATTAACTCCTCGTCAGCAAGTTACCCTTTATACTTTTTCAGCAAACTTAAGAGTGAACTCAATGTTACCTCCGCAATCCTAATAGGATAATTCAAATGCAAAAAACGTACGATTTAATTGTAATAGGCGCAGGCCCTGCAGGACTTATTGCGGCAGGGAGAGCCGCTATGCTTGGTGCTAAGGTTATTGTGCTTGAAAAAATGGAAAAGCCTGCCCGTAAACTACGGATTACAGGGAAAGGTCGCTGCAATATAACCAATATGCGTCCATTCAATGAGTTTATTCAGGAAATCACACCAAATCCACGTTTTCTGAATAAAGCATTTGGAGCCTTATTCAATAAGCAGATTATCGAAATCCTTCACGAAATGGGGGTTGAAACAGTAACTGAACGCGGACAAAGAGTTTTCCCCGCCTCAGGCAAGGCTTGGGATGTTGCCGATGGATTGGTTAAATGGGCTAAAAATAATGGCGCAGAGATTTATAACCATTGCCCTGTTACAAACATTATTGAAGAGAATAAAACAGTTAAAGGAGTTAAACTAGACGATAATACTGAGATTATTGCTCCATGCATAATCATTGCAACAGGAGGGAAATCCTACCCTGCCACCGGTTCAACTGGCGATGGATACCTATTTGCAGAGCAACTTGGGCACACTATTGCCGAATTGCGTCCTTCGTTAACAGGAATTGAAACTCATCCTTCGTTTCCTCAACTTAATAAGTTGAATTTACGAAATGTAAACGCTTCGCTGTACGTTGATGGAAAAAAGGTTGACGAAGAATTCGGTGAAGTGGAATTCACCGATTATGGAGTTGATGGCCCTTGCATTCTCAGGCTCAGCCTTAAGGCAATTGATGCATTTAGGTCGGGGAACAAGGTGCATTTCAGCATCGACCTAAAACCCGCACTTAGTAACGACAAGTTGCTCAACCGAATTGAACGCGACGCAACCAAAGGTAAAAGTTACACTGTAAATATGCTTTTACGTGACCTTCTCCCCTCTCAACTTGTTTCAGTTTTTCTCAGACATCTCAAACTCAGCTCTCTAAAGAGTGCGGCAGAGTTAACAAACGACGAAAAAAATTCGCTGATAAATATGCTCAAGGGTTTCAACCTGAATATGCGTGGGCATAGAGATTGGAACGAAGCCATTATAACCGCAGGTGGTATCAATCTGAATGAAATTGACAGTAAAACTATGGCATCGAAGTTAGTTGATGGCCTTTACTTTGCTGGCGAAGTTATTGATTTATCAGGCAATACAGGTGGTTACAACCTACAAATTGCATTTTCTACAGGCTGGTTGGCGGGACAATCAGCCGCAGAAAAATTGAAAGAGCGATAGTATTGCTTGCTCAATGTCATTCCGAACTTGTTTCGGAATCCCTTAGTCAAAAAAAAAACCTGAAACAAGTTCAGGGTGAAATCAATTTTATGCAATAAAAACTCTATCGAACAAAGAAATCGAACATTAGCCTGTTGTTCAAATACCCTTTAAGCCTATCTCCAACCTGAACAGGGCCAACTCCTGCAGGCGTACCTGTGTACATATAATCGCCAAT
Source organism: uncultured Rikenellaceae bacterium (assembly GCA_964617235.1). Lineage (GTDB taxonomy): Bacteria > Bacteroidota > Bacteroidia > Bacteroidales > Tenuifilaceae > SB25. The sequence continues at coordinate 2,547 of CAZTVY010000285.1, forward strand.
GCGGAAAGTTACAAACCTAGAAACATAGTCGATAAGTTCATCAAAACTAAAAATCATATCGCGCGTATTGCCCTGCTGAACAACCACATCGTTCTTTTCCAAACGAAACTCAATATTGCCTAAATTTTCAATTTCCTCCTTAGGAATGAACTCTCCTATAGGCGCCGAATAATCGAATGCCTTAGCAATTTCCCAAGGTAACCCCTTTTGCTTACACTCCTGCTGCAAATCGCGTGCGGTAAAATCTATTCCTAAACTAACTGCATCGTAATACCTATGGGCGAACCGTTTGTTAACGCTCCTTCCAATACGGTTGAACCGAATAACCACCTCCAACTCGTAATGCAAATCCTTAGTAAACTCAGGATAAAAGAATGGTTGATTGTTTCTATTTAAACAGGTATCGGGTTTTATAAAGAATACAGGCTTATCGGGTACATCGGAGTTCATCTCCTTTGCATGCTCCCTATAATTCCTGCCAATACAAATTATTTTCATGTGCTTATACTATAAACTACTTGCCAAAAACTCTTAATCGGCAATCATCACCTTTAAACCCTTGGGGACAATATTAATTTTGAGCTTTCGCCCCATCATACAGGGCTCTCCATCAAAATGGACAACACCGGCCTTTTTGCGCTTCAGAACAACATTCTCAGCCTTAATTGTGGTCATTTTGGGGCTCTTGTCCATAGTTTTGGCGAATAAACGAATACCAATTCCCACACTTCGGTATGTTCTAAATGGAGCTAACACGCATATCTCAAGTTCACCATCCTGAATATCAGACTTAGGCGATATGTAAGCGTTATTTCCATACTGCGAAGCATTGGCTACAGTAATTAAGAACGCTCTTGTTTTCAATTTCTGCTCGCCGTTTATTGTCAACCTATACTTCTTAGGTTTATAGTTAAAGTACTCCTTAAGGGTTGTCTTTAGGTATGTCATAAAACCACGGCTGGTTGCTTCGGCAAACTTAAAACCAATGTGTGCATCGAAACCTACACCGCAAGTGCAGAAGAAGGGCAAATCGTTAATACGACCGTAATCAATTGCATCAAACTTACCTGAATTTATTAACTCCATTGATTTTTCCAGATTCAAAGGAATTTTCAAATGACGAGCTAAGCCGTTACCAGAACCAATTGGGATTATACCTAAAATTCCCTCGGTATCAACCAATGCTTTTGCAATTTCGTTAACGGTTCCATCACCCCCAACTGCTACAAATCTTCTATAACCATCTTCTAGCCGTTGCTTCACAACGTCAGTAGCATCACCTTTATGCTTAGTAATATAAACCTCGGCATCAAAACGAGAACTATCAACTAACTTCAATATTCTATCAGGAAGGTTATCCTTCTTTTTTGTTCCAGAAATTGGATTGATTAAAAAAATACTTCTCTCTTTAGCATTGGTTACTGACATAGCA
>CAZTVY010000286.1:0-3975 GCA_964617235.1 uncultured Rikenellaceae bacterium
TCTTCAAGATTTCTTACAGCATTTTCGTAGTCCTTCCTCTTGAGGTTTACTTTTCCTATTATTGCAAGAATCTCGGAGTAACCCCTGTTGTTCGAATTGTCTTTTAAGATATTGAGACCAGTATGTAGATGATTAAGCGATTTTTGAGTATCACCTTTAATAAGGTAATATAAGCCTAAGTCTCTATTAGCTAAGGCAACACCATAACTGTCGGAACTTTCTGTGAATTTTTCTCGAGAGTTTTCGATATAGATATATGCAGAATCAATACTACTTTTTGAAAGTAACGCGTTGCCTATTGCCAATAAAGAGTAGCCTTCTGCATTAACATTTTTTTGCGCCTTGGCCATACTTAGAGTATATCTACAAATCCTTTCAGACTCATCGAAGTTTCCCCAAGACTGATTTATATAGCCAGAAACAATATAGCAATTAAGAATACCATCAGGATCTTCAAGTTTTTCAAAAAGACTAATATTTTCTTGAATTTCCTTTTGCGCTTCGTGATACTTCCCCCAGTATTTATAGGTCAATCCAATCATATAGCCCTTCCAACCAGCCCTAATGCTATCATTTTTACTTAAATAGTAATTCTTTGCTTTGTTGTAGTAATCAATAGCAACGGGGTATTGCCCTACCCAATAATTAGTAAACCCATACCTACTCCATATACTAGCAAGTATAGCGGTGTCTCCTTTTTTTATGGCCAATTCTTCAACTTGGGCAAGAATTTTTTTTGTGGAATCCGGATTGCGTGTTTTGTTTACTGCAATTGCCAGTAACGAGTCGGCTCTCTGCTTCAAATTATTGGCTTCTTGAGCAAGTGAGATAATTGGAAACAATACTACTAGAAAAGACAGTATTCTCATACTAGTAAAATTAGATAAGCATTACTTGCTAAGCGTCTGTATCCTTCTCAATTAAGTACTGATTGCGGTCAGCAGAACTACGCGAAACCAACTCACCAATAAAACCTGCCATAAAAAATTGTACACCAATAATTGCAATAACTAAAGCGATATAAAACAATGGCTGATCGGTTACAGGTCTGTACTTTAGTTGATGTGCTTGCGCCCAAAGTTTACTGATTATAAGCCATAATGAAATTACACCACCCGACATGAACATTAGTGTTCCCAATGTTCCAAAGAAGTGCATGGGGCGTTTCCCGAATTTAGAAACAAAGGTTACGGACATTAAATCGAGAAATCCATTTATAAATCGTTCCCATCCAAATTTAGAAACACCGTATTTGCGTTCCTGATGATGCACAACCTTTTCGCCAATCTTCTTGAATCCTGCTTGCTTTGCCAGAACAGGTATGTAGCGATGCATTTCACCATAAACCTCAACGCTTTTCACAACGCGACCTTTATAGGCTTTAAGCCCACAGTTCATGTCGTGAAGTTTTATGCCAGTGACTCTCCTAACAGTTCCGTTGTAAAGTTTGCTAGGGATTCTTTTTGTAAAAAGAGGATCGTGACGCTTTTTCTTCCAGCCCGATACAATATCGAAACCGTCCTCTTTAATCATTTTATAAAGTTCAGGAATTTCATCGGGACTGTCCTGCAGGTCGGCATCCATGGTAATAACTACATCGCCTTTTGAGGCGGTAAAGCCAACCTGCAGAGCAGCCGATTTGCCATAGTTACGGCGAAATTTTATTCCCCTTACGGTTGAATATTTCTGTTTTAGACTTTCAATAACGCTCCAGCTGGAATCGTTACTACCATCATCAATCATAATTACCTCGTACGAGAAATTGTGCTGATGCATCACGCGCGAAATCCACTCCATTAATTCTGGTAACGAATCTTCCTCGTTGTAAAGCGGAACAATAACAGAAATATCCATACTGAGCGTAATATTAATTACTCAATTACTTGAGTGTTTGTAAAAGGGTTATCGTTTTTCTTTTTAAGAATTGCAGCAGTAACTAGCGAAACGATTGCACCAAATATAGTACCTGATAAGATTGTTGTGAATATTGTTTTTACAGGATTTATTTCAGTTATTTTAGCATCAATTCCTTCTATTGCTTTTTGAATTTGATCATCAGGAACACCTTTATTTACCATGAATTCTTCCATCCATGTTTTTTGAGCCTCTAAGATATTGCGCATGTAATCAGGATCAATAATTGTTGACTGGATGTAACTGTAAACCGCAGAGATGATTGAAGCAAAGAAAACAACTAATAAACCAATCATAAAACCTTGTCCGAATGTCATTTCTCCACCAAGAACTTCGTTCCGTATCTTTTTTGTAGAGTAGAAAATGCCAAAGAAAGTAATTGCCAGCGATATAATAAATAAAACCATTGGAACCATAAACCCAATTGGCTTTATATCGAGCAAATACATCAAAAGTGAAAAAATTACCATCACAATTCCTAGGTACAGTCCATAGGTCATAGATCTGATAAGTAGAGGGTTAGTTTTATTATTCATAATTTTTAAATAGTTTAGTTTCAATGCAAATATAAACAAAATGCGAAAATTTCATCAAAGAGTTTGCAACCAACAATAATCTTACTACTTTTGCACCGGGTAAGTCTTATACGACCAGCTCCTGCAGAACTCCCCCAGGACCGGAAGGTAGCAAGGGTATGTGGTTGTAGCGGTGCGATATAAGTAGCTTACCCACTTTTTTTATACCTACTCGATATTTACTCCGGTTAAGGCATATTCTCTGATTTTTTTACTATTGTAGTTAATCTCTGTTGATAATTCTGCCCATTTTTTCAGAATTATTATTATCCTTTTTACTAAATTCAATTTGGGTAGATAAAAAATTGTAGGTAATTTTATTGGCACTAAAAACGAAACTATTTCATTAAATAAATCTATTATGAACAAAGACATTTTTAAGCTAGAGCCCCAACGTGTGTGGAAACACTTCTATAGCCTTACTCAAATTCCACGTCCATCGAAGCACGAAAAATCTTGTGTTGACTTCATGGTTAAGTTTGGTAAGGATAATGGATTAGAAACCATAGTTGACGAGGTTGGCAACGTAATAATTCGCAAGCCTGCAACTCTTGGTATGGAGAATCGTAAAGGCATCGTTCTTCAAGGTCACCTCGATATGGTTCCTCAAAAGAATAGCGACAAGAATCATGATTTCACAAAAGACTCTATCGAAGCATATGTAGATGGAGAATGGGTAACTGCTAATGGAACCACCCTTGGTGCTGATAATGGTATTGGAGTTGCTGCAACTATGGCTGTACTTGAGGCTAAAGATTTGGTTCACGGACCAGTTGAGGGATTGTTCACCATTGATGAAGAAACAGGAATGACTGGTGCGTTTGGCCTTAAATCTGGATTACTTAAAGGTGATATCTTGATGAATCTCGATTCAGAGGATGAGGGTGAACTCTACGTAGGTTGTGCTGGAGGACTCGATGCTAACATTAAGTTTGAGTACAAATCTGCGCCTGTTCCAAGTGGAGTAACCGCATTCCGTATTGCAATTACAGGCTTAAAGGGTGGTCACTCAGGAATGGATATAGTTCTTGGCCGGGCTAACTCCATTAAGTTATTATTCCGATTCCTTTATAATGTTGAAAAGACATTAGGGGTTAAGGTTGCATCAATCGATGGTGGTAGTTTACGTAACGCTATTCCTCGCGAGGCATTTGCTGTAATTGTTGTACCCAATGAAAATTTAGCAAAGTTTGAGAAGGTTGCAACCGAACACCTTAATATATATAAGGCAGAATTTGCAGTTACCGAACCTAGCCTTTCCTTTACAGTTGAGAAAACAGAGATGCCTTCATCTATTATTGATGCAAAGGTTCAAGCCAATGCAACTCGTGCTTTCTTTGGTTGCCCTAATGGAGTCATCAGAATGAGCGATACTATGCCTGGGCTTGTTGAAACCTCTAATAACTTGGCTCGTGTTTATTCCGATGGGAATGCCATTCATGGACAATGCTTAATGCGTAGTTCTGTGGAAACATCAAAAGATGCT
>CAZTVY010000287.1:0-3972 GCA_964617235.1 uncultured Rikenellaceae bacterium
CTCAAAAGTAAATAAAATAATGCAAGTGGATGTGTTGGTTAACAATTAAATATAAAGCCCCATAATTATCCTGGGGCTTTATATTTGTTATGATAGGAGGAACTTATTTTTTATTGTTTTTCGTAGTAACTAATATTACTCCATCGTAATCTTTTGAAGTATACTGTTTTATTTGCTCTCCTTTGATAACATTAATCTTATCAATACTATTTGGGTCAATTTCTTCTAAAGCCTTATTGTCAGTTTGTTCAGCACCATCTATTATGTATAGGATATTTGATGATTTTAAGTTTCCTTTAGTTTTTATAATCATTACACCATCGTAATTTTTTGTAGTGTACTTTTTCATTTCTTCGCCTTTATATACTTCTACTGACTCTATGGTTTTTGCGTCTATTTTATCTAATGCTTTATTATCGGGCTGTTTAACACCATCAACAATGTAGAGTACATTTGAAGGGTTTTCTGGTTGTTCGTTTACAATAATGATGCTGTCGTTACTGTTTTCTTGAATCACCAATATTTCGTTCGCTTTAAGGTGTATAGTTTTTCCTGATTTAGATTTTGTACTGTCGTTCCCATTTTTGTTTGATATGTATACAACTTTTGGTGATTCGACGGTGATTGTATAAGGCTTTTCATCCGATTTGCCTGTTGTCAGGATCATCTTGTTAGCCTTAATAGTGTCAGCAGTTGCTGTACTTGGATTTGCTGGTAATGCTTTTAGATTGTTTGATGCTATGCCTATTGGTTTTGCATATAACCCGTTGACACCTGCTGTGAATAATAGTGCAAATGCAGTAATTGGTAATAAAGTTAAAATTCTTAACTTTGATTTCTGATTAAATTTACTTTTAGTCATCATAATCATTCGTTTTTTAATTAATGAATGGTTGAAGCTCGATGAAAGGCAGATGAGTCTTTCCTCGGCTGTTTGATTCACGAGGAGTGCTTGGTACCTGAGCCTGTCAATCCCAGTACTAAGTGCTCCTTCATCTGCTAAATATTCATGCACCAGTTGAATTGATTTTTTCATCATCCAAACTAAAGGATTAAACCACATTACGGCCGCTAGAAGTTCAATCAGAATTAGATCGATAGAATGGTATTGTGAAGCATGAATTTTTTCGTGAAGAACTATCTGTTGAAACTCTTCATTTGTAGAGTTTTGTTTGTTAATAAATATCCAATTAAAGAATGAGAATGTGTTTTGTTTATTGGTTGAAATAAGGGTGTAGTTTCCAACTTTCTCTCGTTCCGATTTATAGTAGCGAATTACTAATGCTAACGTAAGTAGCAGAATGCGAATTATTAGAATTGTTGAAACAACATAGTATGTACTTCTTATGATTTGATTCCAGTCAATGCTTCGTTCTACAGGGGTACTTATTGATGGAGTGTTAGCAGTGGTTGTTAACTCGTGGAATGGTAATGGAATTTGAGTTTTGGGTGCAGAAAACATATCTATTTTTACCGAAATGTTCAGTAATGGGACTACAACCGATATTAGGATTGAAATTAGCAGGTATATTCTTAACTGGTTAAAGTTTGCAACATTGCGGAAAATTACTCTATAGGCTACGTAGAATATGCTTAGGATAATTGATGCAACTATAATGTATTGTATTGTGTTCATACTATTTTTTCTGATTTTTAATTTCTTGCTCTATAATTGCTTTTAACTCTTCAAGTTCATTAAGGCTTACATCTTTGTTTTTTACAAACGACGATACCATTTGATTAAGAGAGCCATTAAACAGACCTTTTACCGTTTGTTTTAACTGGTGCTGAGCGTACTCCTGCTTAGATATTATTGCATAGTAAACATTTGTTTTTCCATATGTATTATGGGCTACGTAACCCTTTTTCTCTAATACTTTAATTACAGTAGAAACTGTATTGTAGGCAGGCTTAGGGTTGGGTAGTGCATCAAGCACGTCGCTGGCTGCGCCGTTTTTAATCTCCCAAAGAGTTTTTAAAATCTCTTCCTGTGCTTTGGTAATTTCTTTCATGGCAATCTAATTGATACATATTGCAAATATATACTATAAATTTTAATTAATAACTATAATTATAGTTTTGATTTCAAAATATTTTTTAATTGACCAAAAAAAAAGCGAGGCCAACGACCTCGCAAAAGAATGAGAATTATTTGGATTGAGTTTTTGTTTCGAGTTTATCAACCCCCTCCAACTCCTTTATATTCATCGTTTTTGATAGTTTACTTATAGATTCTAGGTTGATATTTCCTGTAATACTTATCAGGAAATTATCCTTTCCGCCACCAATCATCAAGAACTCGCGGAATTTTCCGTTCTCCTTACGTATCATCATTCGGGTGTCTTGGCCTTTCTCCTTGATTACCATTAACTCCTCGTACTTGTCGAAAGGTAGGGTTTGTGCAAGTTCCTTGTATAGATTTAACTTAATGTTCAGTAACGAATCTTCAACCGACAGTATTTTGATAGATTCGAGCCCCGATATGATTTTTACAAAATCATCCTGCTCTGCTGCTTCGGAATTGGCAAAAAGGTTGAACATATACTTGGAGATATATACTGTTGTAAATCCTTCCTTCTCAGCATACTTGTCGAATATAGCATCGGTAGGCGATTTTTGAGCATACGCCCCAAACGCTATCAGGCTTAGCAGTAATATCTTAATTGTTTTCATCTTTAATAGTGTTAAGTGATTTATCTATTTTCGACAGTTCATTACAGCGCTTAAGCGAGTTATCAATTTCGGATAAATGTTTCAAACTGGCTGTTTTACTATTCATTTTATTGGATATGAAAAGTAATACTTTTTTAGTTTCCTCGTATGCTTCCTGTGGGTCTTGGTACGAATCGGCCAAAATAACTGGGTTATCCTTTTTTTCGTAGTAAAGAATTCCCAACGCAATAATTAGCACAGCAGCAACACTACCAGCCCATTTAAGAATGGTAGAGAATCGAAGTTTTGTTTCACGCTCCCATTCATTCTCTATCAAATTATCGAGTTGCTCGTTCAAATCAACAGGAATTTGGGTTTTGCTAGCAAGAAAGAAATCAACAAGATATTTATCTGCTAAATCTATGTCCGATGCACTATTCTTGCTGAAATATTCCTTCAGTAAACTCTCCTCCTCCAGGGTTGTTTCGCCTTGATAATATTTATCCAGCAGTGTTTTAATCCTTTGCGACTCCATAGCTGTATATTTTAGTTAACTCATCCTTTATTTTCTTCCTTGCAATTGAGAGGCTGGCTCTAACGTTGTTTACTGAGAGATTTAGCGTATCAGCAATTTCCTCGAAATCGAACTCCTCAATATCTCTCAGCTCAATAATTAGCCTTTGCTGTTGTGGCAAATCCTGAATCAATTGGTGTATCAATACCTTACTCTCCATAAAATCGTAATTCGATTCAACTGTGGAGCTTGGCAACTCCTTCGATGATTCATTAATGCGCTTTACTTTCCTCAACTTATCTATACAAATGTTGCGCACAATAGTAAACGCAAAGGCCTGTATACTGTCAAGTTGCTTGAGCCTACCTCTGTTTTCCCATAATTTTAAGAACGATTCTTGAACACAATCCTTTGATAATTCAGTATCATTAAGAAGCCTAAACGATAAACGATACATCTTCTCGCTCAGCGGTAATATCTCCTTTTTGAATTCCTCCTTATCCATTTAGTTGCTGCTATTCTCTAGTTCTCTTAGTTTATTTTGAGCCAAATCGTTCGAAATACGTTTTGCTTCAGACAAAGATAAGTTTCCTTCCACATAAATCAACACATTATCCTCGCCACCCGATACTAGTACAAACTCTGTAATAGCATTTTGTGCTTTTTTGCAGTATACCACAAAGTCTTGTCCTTTGCTTTTTACAGTCATCAACTGCTCGTAATTACTTTTGTCGAGGTTGGGAATGATTTCCTTGTAGAAGTTGATTTTTCCATTTAGGAGAGAATCGTCAACCGTTAGAATCTTT
>CAZTVY010000288.1:0-3967 GCA_964617235.1 uncultured Rikenellaceae bacterium
TCCATGACCTTTGTTACAGGAATCGGGCTTATGACAATGAAAATTGATATAATTCATTGGTTTTAATTATGGTCTAAATATATGAAAAGAGTTAAAAATTTTTACTATAGCCATAAATAATTACTTCTTATACTATTTTTGAATCAAATTGTTTGAATAAAATGAAGAAATATGCCACTAGTTAGTTTAAGCATAGCAAAAGGGGACAGTTCTGAATTCCTATCTAAGTTAATGAGTGTTACAATGAGCTCGGTACAACAAGCGCTTCAATTACCTGATGACGATAGAAATATCCGGATAATGGAGTATGAGCCCTACCTATTTACTATGAAGAAACCCTATAAATTGATTATTGAGATTTCGATGTTTTCAGGTAGAACTGTTGTCACAAAAAAATTATTGTATCAACTTATTGTTACTAATTTATCTGAAAGTTTGGGTATTGCAAAAAACGAAATATTCATTCTAATTAATGAACAACCAAAGGAAAACTGGGGTGTAAGGGGAGGGATTCCTGCAAATGAAATTGAATTAGGTTTTAAGGTTGATATTTAGTCCTTTATTGTATTCTCATTCCAAGCATAGTTATATCGTCAATCTGTTCGTACTCGTTTTTCATCCACTCATCAACATTCTTCTCAATTTTTAATTTCTGAGATTCCATTGGAAGTTGATTTACCTCGATCATTAAGTTTTTTAGGCGCTTATACATAAATTTACTGCCATTTTCTCCTCCAAATTGGTCAAAAATGCCATCGGTGAACATGTATAGATTATCTCCTTTCATCAACTGGAACTCATGGTTGTTAAAAGGAATCAACGATTTATGGTAAAGCCCAACGGGATATCTATCAGCGTGGAGTTCAATGAGCTCATTATTCCTAATAATTATGAGCGAGTTGTGTGCTCCAGAAAATTGAATGGATAAAGTTTTGAGGTTTATTTCGCAGAATGCTATATCCATACCATCGCGTGTAACGGCATCCTCGCCAGATTGCTTTAGTGATGAGATGATTAAGTCTCTTAATCTATCCAAAACTTCATTAGCTTTTGTTATATCGTTATGTGCAACAATCTCGTTTAGAAAGGCGTTACCCAGCATACTCATAAATGCACCGGGTACACCATGCCCTGTACAGTCGGCAACAGCAATCAATAAATGGTCGCCCATTTGCTTGAACCAGTAAAAATCGCCGCTTACAATATCCTTTGGTCTGAAAATTAGGAAGTGTTCAATGTTGAATTCGCTCAGAATTGATGTCGATGGCAGAATTGCCGATTGAATTCTACTAGCATACTGAATACTATCCTTAATCTGTTTGTTTTGTTTTGAGATTCGTTCGTTCTGATTCGAAAGCAAATCACGCTGGCTCATAATTTCTTGGTTTTGCTCCTCCAGTTCGTGATTTTTCTCAAGAATCTCACTTTTTTGTCTTACCACCTCTTTGGTTCTTTCTTCTACTCTTTCCTCAAGTATTCTTTTCTGCTCTTTAAGCGAGCGTTCTCGGTATTTTACAACGATAATTATTGTTGTTACTATTAAGATGACATAAATAATATAGGCTAAAGTACTTCTGTACCAAGGTGGTCTGATTCGGATTATTATAAACGTTCCGTTTTCATTCCATACATTGTCGTTGTTGCTACCTTTTATCCATAGTTTGTAAAGACCTGGGGTCATATTGGAGAACGTCAGAAATCTTCTATTTCCATTGTTTATCCATCCTTGATTATCACCATCAAACTTGTATGCATACTGGTTTTTATTGGGACTTGTAAACTCCAATGCTGCAAACTCAACATAAAAGGCGAAATCGCTATAGTTCAGAACAACTTTACTGTTGTTGGTTATATGAATGTTTTCGTTTCCGTTCTTGTTTTGTTTTTGAAATGAAGTAAATTCTATAGGAGGAATATTTCTGTTGTCCGATAGTTCTTTTGGATTGAATGAGTTAAAACCGTTCATACCTCCAAAGAAGATTTCTCCATCACGACTCTTATGGCTTGCGCGAAGGTTGAACTCAAGTCCTTGTAATCCATCCTCTTCGCTATAGGTTATGATTCTTTTTTGTCCTTTCCGTAGTTGTGATAAGCCTTTGCCAGTACCAAACCACATATCGCCAAAATCGTCCTGAATAATCTCATATACAAGGTTTGATGCTAGGCCATCGGCCTCTGTGTAATAGGTAAATTTGTTTGTTTTTATATTTAGTCGATTAATTCCACTTTTGGTTCCAATCCAAAGTGTTGAATCCGATGTGTAACAAAGCGAAACACAGTAATTGTCGGTTAGAGTGTTTGTTGATTTCTCGTCTCTGAGAATATGGCTGATTTTGTTATTTTTTCTATCGTACTTATCGAGTCCGTTTTTAGTAGCAATCCAGAGGTTGCTGTCGCAATCGAAGGTTAAGGTATAAACTAGGTTATCACTAATTCTTCTATCAATATGAGTATCTATAGTGTAGTTTTCGTAACGGAAATTGTTCATATCGATATAGTAAAGTCCGCCCTGTGTTGCCACCCAAACGTTATTGTTGCGCTCCTTTACAATGCTGAAAACCCTATTGTTCTCAAAACTAGGCAATTTGTTGGTATTATAGAATTGGTTTAGAGATACAAACCTATCCTCCTTAAAAACATAAATTCCATTTCGTGTTCCAATCCATATTTCGTTATCCTTGTACTCGAAAATTACATGAACGGAGTTGTTGGGGATATAGTTCTTGCCAGAGAGTGTCGATGAGTATTGCGTAACCTTATTTGTTTCTCTGTTGAAAATATTTAAACCAGCAGTCCAGTTTCCAACCCAAATATCACCATTCTTATGTTTGTATATTGATGCAATAACATTGTCGAGCAAATTGACCGAGGTAGTTTCTTTGGATTTTCGGTAGAGTTTAAAACGTGGGTCTTTCAGGTCCGTTTTGTCGAGGCCATTTAGTGTTCCAATCCAAAGATTATGCGAGCGGTCAATTATTAAGGAATTGACGGTGCTGTGGTTAATTTGACTTGCATTTTGCTCAACACCCGATGAAATTTGTGTTTCAACTATCACTTTTTTGTTGGAATCGAAACTAAGCTTAAAAATTCCATTTCCTTGGGTTCCAACCCAGAACTTACCCTTTAAATCTTGTACAATTGTTCTAATCAAAACAGGGTTTCCATTAACCGAAAGAGAGTAATTTCTGAAAGTGTCTCTTTCCTTGTCTAAAATACTAAAACCCTGAGAGGTGCCCACCCATATTTTTCCATCTAAATCTTCGTAAACCGAAAGAATATTGTTGTCGTTAATAGTGTTTTTATCAGCAGGATTATGTTGATAATTTGTGAAGTTTCCAGTAACAGGATTGAATTTTGTTAAGCCAAAGGTTGTTGCAGCCCAAATATCTCCGTCCTTATCAAGAATTATTGGAAGAGTTTGTTCCTCAACGTTAGGATTTTCGCCTACGCTATTTCTGAAATGTTTGTACTTGCCTGTTTTTGGATCAAATGCATTAATTAAAGGTGGTGTATTGGTGTAAATTAAACCATCGTTGCCAGCAACGCATCCGTAAACATTATCGCGATAGGGGTCACTTCCATTTTCAGATGTGTGAATAAATCGTTTGAATGAGTTTTTAGAGAAATCGAATTTGTTTAAACCCCGGCGTGTCCCAATCCACAGGTTTCCCTCTTTATCTTCGGTGATTGAATAAATCCAACTATCAGAAATAGATGTAGAATCGTTTGGATTATGTAGATATTTAACAAAGGTATAGCCATCAAACCTATTTAATCCATCCTGTGTTCCAATCCAGATAAACCCTCGGCTATCCTGAAATGTAGTGTAAACAACGCTTTGCGATAATCCCTGATTTACTGTATAGTGATTGATTCTGTAATTTTGGCCTAAACCAAATACGCTAATCAATGCAAATTGGATAAATAAAATAGTTTTTTTCATTCCTTATTTTTTTGGAGGAATATT
>CAZTVY010000289.1:0-3955 GCA_964617235.1 uncultured Rikenellaceae bacterium
TATTGAGCGTTTGAAACAAAAATTTGGAGACATTGAGTCTATCTCTCGCGGTTCCTCACTTAAGATGTGTATGATAGCAGAAGGTAATGCAGATATCTACCCACGCTTATCTTTATCATCTGAGTGGGATACTGCCGCAGGGCAGGCAATTGTTGAGGGTGCGGGATATCTGGTGTACACTTATGAGACTAAAGAGCGTATGGCTTACAACAAGGAGGAGTTGCTAAATCCTTGGTTTATTGTCAAAGGAAAGGTGAATTTATAGTTATACCTCCAGACCAATAACTAAAACATCGTCAACCTGCTCAAAGTTCCCTTTCCATTTTTTGTAAAATGATTCAATCATTTCTGGTTGAAGTTGATGTGGATGGATTTCTATTGATGCAATTAACCTCTGAAATTCGGTTCTGCCCATTTTTTTGCGTTTAATGCCGCTTAATTGGTCAGTGTAGCCATCGGTGTAAAAGTATAATCTATTGTTGGGTTCTAGTTCAATGGTGTTATTTGTAAAGTTGGATTGTAATGAGTTTGAACCGAATAATTTACCCACTTTAATAAACTCAATATCTCCTTTTCTCCCCACAATAAAACTCATATGGTTTCCACAGTAGGTTAGTGTTCTACTTGTTTTGTTGAATTTGCAAACTAAGAAATCGACGCCCAACATGGAGTCAATTTCTGAACTTGAACTTTTTTTGAACTCCTTGTATAAGTAATTAGATATTTGTTCCGGTTCGTAAAGGTTATTTACCCCAACAGCATCCTTCAATAGGCTAATAGCCATAACACTCATAAAGGCTCCAGCAACACCATGCCCAGTGCAGTCTGCCACGGCAAAGATTAAATTATCATTAATTTCCCATGTCCAGTACAAATCGCCACTAACAATATCTTTAGGTTTAAAAATTATGAACTGATTCTTAAAGTATTTTTCGAAAACGCTTGCGTTTGGCATCAGAGTTTGTTGAATAAGCGATGCGTACTCTAACCCTTCTGTCATACGCCTATTGATGCCAGATATTAAGTCGTTCTGCTTTTCAATTTGCTCGGTTTGAGTAAGTAATTCTTCTTTTTGTTGATTGAGTTCTATGTTTGTTGCTTCAAGTAAATCACGTTGTGCCGATATTTCTTCTTTTTGTTGGGTTATTTCTGCATTTTTCTGGATTAAAAGGTTCTTATCCACTTTGAGTCTGTGAACGTAAAGCGATATTAAAAGAATAATTATTGCTCCGGAAATAATTATAGTAAGAAGTAAATGGGTGTAGGATTCCTGTTTCTTGAGTTTTAATACATTTAACTCATTATCCTTCGATAGCAGTTCAATTTCCTTTTCTTTTTGTTCAGTTTCATACTCAATTTTAAGTTGGTCCAGCTTATTAAGATTTTCTATACTTCTAAGGGAATCATCAAGAACCTTATACTTTTCCAGAAAGGATAAGGCTTCGGAATTCTTGTTGGTAGCCTTTGCGACGCTAAATAGTCCTTGATAGGAGTCCCTGAGCCATTCATTGGAGCCAATTTTTTCAGATAACTGTAAACTTTTTGTGTAGAAACTTTCTGCTATGGAGTATCTTTTCTGAATCAAATTGGCTCGTCCTAAATTTATATATACTGCGGCAATTCCGTTATCGTTGCCGCTTTGGGTTAAGGCATCAAGTGCTTGGTTAAAGTAATCTATTCCAGTTTTAACATCCTTAAGTTCTAGGTATAGCAATCCTATGTTATTGAGCGTCTTACCTATTTCGTCAATATTGGTTTGTTTTTTGTCAATTTCCAACGATCTCATAAACATTTCAAGGCTCTCGCTGTATTTCCCTTGATTTTTTTTGCTTATGCCAATGTTATTGCATGCCTTGCCAACGCCTTGATTGCCACTTCCATTGTTGACTTTTCTGTACAATTCTAAAGCTTTGCTGTACATTTCAATTGCGTCGTCTGACTTTCCCTGCGAATCATATATTAATCCAATATTATTGTAAGCATTTGCAACGCCTAAGGTGTCCTTGAGTTTTTCTTTTATTTTTAGAAATTCATACAATTTTTCTGATGCTTTTTTCAGACTCCCTTTATTCCAGTATATTCCACCAAGTAGGTTCAAGCAGCTTGCGATGTTTTGTGTATCATTTAAATGTTGAAATTCAGATATTGCTTTTTCACCAAAAACTATAGCGGTGTCAAACACTCCCATGTTTAGATATTCACCGGTAATAAATCTGTATGTATTTGCTTTAAGATGTGGGTTTGTGTTATTTTGCTCTAACTGGTTAAGTAATTCTTTGTGGTGCAACAATGCTTGTCTGAAATTTCCTCTCTTATAATTTAGAGTTGCTATTAAATGGGTTGCTCTTTGAGCTCCCTCTGTATAACTTATTGTTTTAAATCTTTGTAGAATAACTTGAGCTATTGAATCCGTTTGAGTTACGTTACGAAGCTTTCGATCGTCTACTCTTTTTAGGATTTTGTTGAGCAAAACCGTATCAAACTTTGCATTACTAGTTTCAATTTTAATACTATCAATTAATGAAAGATTATCCTGCGCAATCAGAGAGGTTGAAAGTAAACAGATAATTAAGATAACTGTAGATATTTTCTTGTTAAGCATCTCTTTGTAGTATAGCGATTTGAATATGTTTTATGGACTAAATATTAACTTCTGAAAGTAATAAATTTAATTAAAAAAGGATGCTAATTAAAGCATCCTTTTATTGTATAACTTATGAACAAGGCTAAATTTAGTTATTATACTTCAAACGCTTCTCAATATCATCAATCTGACTCTTAAAACGCTTGTCGGTATCCATTAGGTTATTAACTGTTTTGCATGCATGTAGCACTGTAGCATGGTCTTTACTGCCAATAATACTCCCAATGGTCGATAGCGATGACTTTGTAAGCCCCTTGGAGAAATACATGGCTATTTGACGGGCCTGTACAATTTCCCTTTTTCGGGTTTTTGTTTGAAGCACGTCGGTTGGTAAGCCAAAATACTCGCAAACAATTTTTTGAATGTAATCTATGGTGATGTCTTTTCTGGTGTTTTTCACCAGTTTGTCAATCATTTCTGAGGCCAAATCAACCGTAATTTCCCTGTGGTTAAGGGTTGATTGGGCTAGCATGGAAATTAGAGCACCCTCAAGTTCCCTGATGTTCTGGGTAATGTTCGATGCTATATATTCAATTACATTATTGGGGACTACAATTCCGTCGTTATAAATCTTACGTTTAAGAATTGAGATTCTAGTTTCAAAATCAGGCGATTGCAAATCGGCTGATAGACCCCATTTGAATCGAGATAGTAAACGTTGCTCAAGCCCTTGCAGTTCAGCGGGTGGCTGGTCCGATGTTAAAATTAGCTGCTTGCCCGATTGATGCAGATGGTTGAATATGTGAAAGAAAGCATCTTGTGTTTTTTCTTTACCGGCAAACTCGTGAACATCATCCAGAATTAGCACATCTATCATTTGGTAGAAGTGCAAAAAATCGTTGATATTGTTGTTCTTTATTAGCGCATCAACAAACTGTGTTTGAAATTTAACGGCATTTACGTAAAGAACGGTTTTTTCAGGGAACCGTTGTTTAGCCTCAATACCAATAGCTTGTGCTAAGTGTGTTTTTCCAAGACCTGAGTTTCCATAGATGAACAAAGGGTTAAAGGCTGTTTTCCCTGGCGATTGAGCAACGGCTAATCCTGCAGAGCGAGCAAGGCGGTTGCATTCGCCCTCAATAAAGTTGGCAAAGGTATATTCTGGGTTTAACTGAGGGTCAACGTGTAGTTTCTTAATGCCAGGTATTACGAAAGGGTTTTTTATTTGCGATTCTTGAGTAGGCTGAACTGTTACGGGCTTGTTTTTGAGGTCAGTTTTATTCTGTGTTGGAAACTTTACAGTGTAAGGCTTGCTGCTGCTAAACCCATTGTGCTCCATAACCACGCTATATTCTAACTTAGCACAAGCTA
>CAZTVY010000290.1:0-3932 GCA_964617235.1 uncultured Rikenellaceae bacterium
TTTATTTTTCTTTTTTATTTATGATTCTGCATTATTAATTCATCATTCTACATTCTATATTTTAAATTATTCCCTCTTAACAATCTCCTAACAAACAAGTAACGAAAGCGTAATTTTTACTTAACTACTACTACAAAGGGGTCACTTACTTTTGTATCAGAAAAATTTCTTAAACCAAAATAAAATGAAAATGAGAAACCTAATTAGAGCTAAAAGCATTTTACTAACCCTATTGCTTATGGGTGTTATAATTGTATCGTGCGATAAGGATGATGATGCAGAACCAAAAGGTGAAAAAGTAACAGTATCGGGTGATATTACCCAAAATACAACCTGGGAAGCAAAAGATACAATTGTTCTTGATGGTTTTGTTTACGTTAACAATGGTGTTACCCTAACAATTGAACCAGGCTCAGTTATTAGAGGATTAAGCGATACAAAAGCTTGCTTAATTGTTGAGCGTGGTGGAAAAATTATTGCTGATGGAACACAAAGCAATCCGATTGTTTTTACAAGCGACAAACCAGTTGGTGAGCGTAAACCAGGCGATTGGGCAGGTATTATTATCTGTGGTAAAGCGCCTATCAACCAAACCGGTGGCGAAGCCGAAATAGAAGGCGGTACAGGTGCTGTCTATGGAGGAACTGATGCAACTGACAATTCTGGTATTCTTCGCTATGTACGTATTGAGTTTGCAGGGTTTGAGGTAACTAGCGGTAACGAGATTAACGGTTTAACAATGGGTGGCGTTGGTAGCGGTACAACCATAGAGTACGTTCAGGTATCGTTTGGTCGTGATGACTCATTCGAATTCTTTGGAGGTACTGTAAACGCAAAATACCTAGTATCATACCGTGGTGGTGACGATGATTTTGATACCGACAACGGTTTCAGCGGCAACGTTCAGTTTGGGCTTATCCTACGTGGCCCAGCAGAAGCTGATAAATCCGATGCTTCCAATGGTTTTGAATCCGATAACGATGCAAATGGTTCATCAAATTCACCTTTGACCTCAGCAAAATTCAGCAACATTACAATACTTGGCCCATATGCTACAAAAACCCAAACTGGTGTAAACCCTAACCATAAGTACGGTTTAAGACTAAGAAGAAATACTTACCTTAACCTTTACAACTCAATTATCGCGGGTTTTGCAATTGGTGTTAGATTAGAGGGTCCTTCAATGTTAAACTATAATGCAACTTCTGGCCCAGAAATTAAGAACTCAGTTCTTGCCGGTTGTGTTAAAGATTTTGAAGCAAAAACCGATGGTACATCCCTAACTCAGGCTGAGTACGAAACTATGTGGACAAACGGAAGCAATACAATAGTTGCAGAAAACAGCGGACTTCAACTTACCAATGCTTGGAATTGGGGCAATGTTAATCCTATACCACAAGCAGGCTCGCCAGTACTTACAGGTGCTTCTTTCACAGGTCTACCTACATTCTTCGAGGTTGTTTCCTTTAAAGGAGCCTTTGGAACACAAAACTGGGCAGCCGACTGGTGCAACTGGGACCCTGAGAATACTGTTTACTAATCGTTTCAACTTAAATATACACTCTTTGGAATTCCGAGCATGGTCTCGGAATATCCTTATTAATAATCGTAACTAAGAATAAAAACTTTGGGTCATTTATTTTGAACTAATTAAAACATCTTTCGTATTAATCATTAGGTTTTATCTATATTTAGCAATTAAACTTTCAATTTATGAGACTATTTACTTTGATAATTCTTTTCGTATTACCCCTTGGGGTTTTTGCCCAACAAAAAGTTGTGGAAAAGGACGGAAAATTCGTTGATGAAATGGGAAATTTATTCACTGGTACTCACAAGGAACTTTTTGAGGATGGCACAATAAAATCCGAAATGCCTATAGCAAACGGGGTGTTAAACGGTGAAGTTAAAATATATTTCAAATCAGGCAAAATCAACGAAATACGCACCTACTCCAACGGCGAAAAAGATAAAAAATGGGAAACATGGAACGAAGCCGGGAAAAAACTATCCGAGGCAAACTTTGTGATGGGTAAAAAGAGTGGAAAATGGTTTGTGTGGGACGAGAATGGAACGCTCCGTTACGATATGGAATACCTAAATGGAGACAAAAAAGGCACTTGGATTATCTATGACGAAAAGGGTAACCTAGTCTCAAAGAAAGAATACTAATAAAACGCAAATATTTATCTCTGAAAGTTCCGGGCTACTCCCGGAATTTTCTTTTGTCTAAGCGATATTATCAAATTTAGTTACTCCATTTCGTAAAAAAACTTACTTTTGGTGTCTAATTTTTTACGCGGCAAATTACACTGAACATAATTTTATATTTATGGTAAGTTTTAAAGATAGATTGGTTTGGATTACAGGCGCATCATCGGGAATTGGTAAGGAAATTACAATTCAACTGGCCAAGGAAGGTGCTAAACTCCTGATTTCATCCAACAACCCTGCAGAGCTTAGCGATGTGGCTAAAATTTGCAAAGATTACACTAACTTTTGCGTTGAAATTCCT
Organism: uncultured Rikenellaceae bacterium; assembly: GCA_964617235.1. GTDB lineage: Bacteria > Bacteroidota > Bacteroidia > Bacteroidales > Tenuifilaceae > SB25. The sequence continues at coordinate 2,516 of CAZTVY010000290.1, forward strand.
ATTGACCTTTCGAACCCACAAGAGGTAAAGCAAATTGCCGACGATACAATTAGTAAATACGGAACAATCTATTTATTGATTAACAATGGTGGAATAAGCCAGCGCTCCTTGGTTATGGATACTCCAGTGGAGATTGACAGGAAACTTATGGAGATAGATTACTTTTCCTATGTTATTCTCACAAAATCCGTTCTACCCGGAATGATTGCAGACCAAGAAGGTTACATTGCTGCCACCAGTAGTATTTCTGGCAAATTTGGGTTCCCATTGCGCTCTGCTTATTCTGCTGCAAAGCACGCCATTCAAGGATTCTTTGAAACCCTGCGTATTGAAATGCTACCCTACAATGTTTCGGTAACTATAGCCTACCCCGGACGAATAAGAACCAACATTTCGCTCCACGCCATTGACCAAAACGGAAAAGCTCACGGAGTAATGGATCCAGGACAAGGTAATGGACTATCGGCGGAGGAATGCGCAAAACGCTACATTAAAGCTATCAAGAAACGTAAACCAGAGATATTGATTGGCAAGGGCGAACTCCTAGCGGTTCATATCAAAAGGTTGTTCCCATCATTATTCTTTAAAATTGTACACAAAATAAGTCGAACATAATAATTCAATCCATGGAAAAGATAATATACGGAATTCAACAGGTTGGCGTTGGCGTAAGCAATATGCGTCAGGCTTGGAAATGGTATAAGGAGTTTTTGGGCTTTGATATCCGCATTTTTGAAGACGACGCTGTTGCAGAGTTAATGCTGCCCTACACAGGAGGTAAACCACAGCAACGTCACGCAGCCCTTGCGCTAAACATGCAAGGTGGTGGTGGTATGGAGATTTGGCAGTACAAAGGACGTACTCCGCTTATGCCCGAAATCCACGTTCAAATTGGCGATTTTGGAATTTTTGCCGCTAAGGTTAAAAGTCCCGATGTAAAAAAAGCCTACGAATTTTTCAAATCTAAAGGCTTGGAGCCAGTTTGTGAACCAACCCAAGTTCCAAATGGCAATCTAAATTTCTTTATCAAGGATCCTTACGGAAACTACTTTGAGATTTATGAGGAAAAATTTGTTTTTGTAAACAAAAACAAGCCAACTTCTGGTATGGGTGGTGCCATTGTTGGCGTTAGCAACATTGAAGAGGCATTCAGGGTTTACCAGAAAATACTTGGTTACGACAAAGTTGTCTACGACAAAACAGGCAAGTTCGATGACCTTATTGCACTACCTGGTGGCAATGGGAACTTCCGCAGAGTTCTTTTAACACATTCTGAACCTCGCCACGGAGGTTTTGCTGAGTTTTTTGGCACATCGTACATTGAGTTGGTTCAGTGTACCGATAGAATACCAAGCAAAATTTTCAAGAACCGGTTCTGGGGTGATTTAGGTTTTATCCACCTATGCTTCGATATGAA
>CAZTVY010000291.1:0-3876 GCA_964617235.1 uncultured Rikenellaceae bacterium
TATTTAGACGAATATCAAAACATAACTTTTCTGAAAAATCTCACAAAGATATAGGATAATTTCAATAAAATCAAATAGAAATGAAGGGGTTAAATTCGATGGCTATAAATAAAAACACCTCAAGGGTTTTGAGCACTTGAGGTGTTTTAAAAAATATCGAAATCTATTTTTTAGCCTTGTTAAGCGTAAATATAAACGAGGTTCCCTGATTCAAACTACTCCGCACGCTTATGCTCTGCTTATGTCCCTCAATAATATGTTTAACTATGGCAAGCCCTAAACCTGTACCACCCTGCTCGCGGGAACGGCTTTTGTCAACTCGGTAGAATCGTTCAAATATTCGGGGGATATCCTTTTGGTCGATACCCACACCGTTATCGTTGACTTCAACAATAACTCTTTCGTCTAAATCAGAAAACGAAATAATGGTTTTACCTCCTACATTGCCATAATTTATGGAGTTCAAGACTAGGTTATAAACAACTTGGTAGATCTTTTTCTTATCAGCATTGACCCAGATGGGTTTTTCGTATACTTTATCCAAATCGAGAGTAATAGATTTCTTTTTTGCTCGAATATCGAGCGCTTCGAAAACATCCTCTACTAAACCAACAATACTAAACCGTTCGTAGTTAAGCTTTAACTCACCCGCCTCGAGCTTCGATATTGTTTCCAAATCCTCGACAATTCCAATAAGTCTATTGATACTCTTCTCTGTCCTTTCAAGGTATTTTCGGTTTATCGATTCATCTTCTAAACCTCCATCCAAAAGAGTAAGAACATAACCCTGGATATTGAAAATTGGTGTTTTAAGTTCGTGCGATACATTACCCAGAAATTCCTTTCGATAACGCTCCATTTCCTTAAGCCTATCAATTTCCTGCGCTTTGCTATTTGCCCACGATGTAATATCAGCCTTTATCTTTCCCATAACCTTACCCTCGTCGATGTTTGCAGCTAATTGCGAGGTTTCTATATCAACCTGATACAAGGTTTTATAAAGCGGATTTACTTTTTTTGCAACGAATAGGTTTATCAACAAGTTGGAAACTATGAGTATAACTGTAAAGGTGGCCAATGCAGAGGCAAATGAAAGGAGCATTAATCTTTCGGTGCTTAACCCATAAAAAATAGAGTTAATCAATAACACCAAAGTTGCTGCAATAGCAGCAATCAGCGCTGATATCCTTTTGGGTGATTCTACAAACTTCTCCGTTTTCAAAGCAAGCGTGTTTTATACCCTGACAGGATATAGAACCCTGTCAGGATAAAAGAAATGTCTACTTCAATAATCTATCAATTTGGCCAGACTCCAAGTATTGCTTAAGCATCTTGGTAATGTACTTTCCAACAATATCGAACTCAAGGTTAACCACTGTGCCTACTTTAAACTGATGAAAGTTTGTATGTTCGTAAGTGTATGGAATGATTGCAACCTGGAAGGTTTTCTCCTTGGAGTTTACTACGGTTAAGCTAACCCCATTAACAGAGATTGAGCCTTTTTCAACAGTGATGTTACCTTTAGATGGATCGTACTCAAAGGTAAAATACCAGCTACCATCGGCCTCTTCAATCTTAGTACACACTGCAGTTTGGTCAACGTGCCCCTGTACAAGATGACCATCGAGCAAACTGTCAATCTTCATACTACGCTCAAGGTTAACCTTATCGCCAACCTTTAGAAAACCCAAATTTGTTTTGTCGAGGGTTTCCTTAATTGCCGTAACAGTGTAATTGTCGCCACTTTTCTTAACTACGGTTAAACAAACACCGTTATGCGAAATACTTTGATCTATCTTTAGGCTATCGGTAAACGAACATTTTAAAGTGATGTGTAAGTTTTCCTTATCCTTCTCTAATGCAACCAAGGTTGCAGGTTCTTCAACAATTCCTGAAAACATATGCTTAATTTTAATTGATTACTAAATTTTACAAATATATAAAACCCCGTCGAAAGTAGTCTTGTTGCAATTTTAAGTTTAGATTAAGAAACTCTTCGAACTGCTTCTAAAATCCAAAATTTAAACCAACGCAAACAATGGTATTTTTCCCCTGAAACGATTTTGGGGTATATAAGTCCAAGTACTCCTGAGCTGTTTTACCATCTACATCGTAACCCTGAATATTACTTTGAGTTGCGGAAATATATAGCCAAGAATCGTGAATAAACTCCCATCGTGCAGTAAAACTTATACTGGTGTTTTTCCAGGTAACACTCTCCATGAATGGCAATAAGTCAACTCCACTACCAGTTGTATAGGCATATTCGTTACCATGCCTAGCAGAAATAAACTCCCCTTTAAAAAGTAATCCCCTGAATGGCTTAAAATCCAACGCAAAGTATATCTCCTCGGAGTTATCTCGAAGGTAATAACCAAGATTAAAGTTATTGGTTTCGAAGGTTGTGGAGGGAATTCGGTGTTTATAAACAATTGGGTTAACACGAGTGTACTCGGTTGTAAATGTTAGGTTCTTAAGCGGCCAATTCGAAAGGCGGGCTCCACCCTTAAACGAGATAAAGTTCTGTCGCTCAGAATCGGTAATACGGGTTACCGAGAACTCATCAATAAAAACAGTAGTGTAAAGGTGTAAATTACGAATCCGCTTAACGCTTAAATCGATAAACATTTGCGAATTTTGGTTATCAATCTTATTGCTTAAAGTGTGGTCAATGGATTTAAAAAACATTACGGGAATTAGGTATGCAGGTTGAACTTTGGAGTCGGAATAAACTATAGAATTCCCAACAGAAAAAGCAATTCCACGTAGTGGATAAAAAGTTAACAGGTTTGCAGCAATATACTTGTCGCGGTAGACTGCACGGAAGTCGCCATTGGTAGTTGTATAGGAGCGACTACTATCTACCACTTCAGAAACAAGCCATCCGTGAATATAGTTCAGCTCAAACCACTTTACTGGCTTAAGTTGTAACTTCAGCATTGCATAGGACGGATTACGTCCTGAGAAGATTGTTGCCCCATGGTAGTTTGTTCCCCACTGTATATGATCCTTTACCAAGCCTACTGAACCCCATTTCCAGGCATAAGTAACTCCACCTCGCATCTCCGAGTAATCCGAACTTTTCAAGCCTGGACCGCCCGATTTATAATTCCCCCCCTCGCTCATTGTGAAAAAGGTTGGGGTAGCGAGCCTTTCGGTTTGATTGTTATCCCTTAAACTACCATAAATTGAAAACCCTCCCACAAAACCCCAAGCCTCAGCGCCTCCCCATGTGTGCATAATGTTCTCCGTACCACCTACATACTCACGTATTCCCCAAATTGGACGGATTGAGAATGCAAAGGATGAATCCCTGTAGTGTAACCCATAGGGCAGTATGCCTAAATTAAGATTTTCGCGAGTAATTAAATTCCCTTTTTTGCTTTCGGTATATGGGTTGCGAGAACTATCTGCAAAAATTGAGTACTGCTTAAGGTAAAAAGCTAAATCCTTTTTTTGACGTTGCGAAAGTTCATCCTGTTTCTTTTGAACCTCAACCAAACTAGAATATATATACTTGCCAGAGTAAGGTTTTACCGCGCTGTTAATTGTAATATAGCCTTGATTCGCCAACTCGTCCAAAAACTCATAAATAGCGACATTGCTAAAGTGAACAGGTATTTCCTGTGCCCTAACAATAACAGCTAAGGTGGTAAGTAGAAGAAATAATATTGTTTTATGCATAATTGTATTTTTAAACTAAGCAATTATAGGTACACACTTGCCTACCGGCAGGCAGGGATGACACAAATGTAACGGATAAACACGAATCTTTGAAAACCTGTTAAACCATGCTATTTGTGTTCCAACCTTATTAATCCCCACTTTACAACGTTTTTTAACCGTTGCAACACTAATTCCTTGAACCACTCAAGG
>CAZTVY010000292.1:0-3842 GCA_964617235.1 uncultured Rikenellaceae bacterium
AAAAGGTGATAAAGTTATCATCTTCAAGAAAAAAAGACGTAAAGGGTATAAGGTTAAGAACGGCCACCGTCAACAATATACTCAAATTCAGATTTCTGAAATAGTTGCGTAATAACAAAAATATTATCAAGTCATGGCACACAAAAAAGGAGTTGGTAGCTCACGAAACGGTAGAGAATCACATAGCAAACGCTTAGGCGTTAAGCTTTATGGTGGACAAATGGCAAAGGCTGGGAATATTCTAGTTCGCCAAAGAGGTACTGTACACAATCCTGGTCAGAATGTAGGAATTGGTAAAGATCATACATTGTTCGCTTTAATCGACGGTGTTGTATCGTTCCGCAAAAAGGCCGATAACAAGTCGTACGTATCTGTATTACCTGCAGAAGCATAGAGAAATCTATCTAAAATACAGAATCTCCTGTGCAAGTATTGTACAGGAGATTTTTTTTAATCGTTTTTCTATCAACTTTTATATAATTAACTGATTAACCTTTCGCTAATAAGTGTAATTTAGCTGACGTTTTTAGTTTAATATCGATTTAATATTTCCGTATATGCTTACATTAAAAGTAATTCGCGATAACAAGGAGGAGGTTATCAAACGTTTAGCCGTTAAGCATTTTGATGCTAAGGCTATAATTGATAGCATAATTGCTTTGGACGATAAACGAAAAGCAATTCAGTTACAACTGGATAATAACTTGGCCGAGCAAAATTCGCTTGCAAAGCAGATTGGTAAATTGTTTGCCGAGGGTAAGGCTGCCGAAGCAAATGAGGCTAAATCTAAAACTGCCGAGTTAAAAGAAACATCAAAATCATTGTCACAGGAGTTGTCCGATGTTGAGCCCGAGTTGAAGAAACTTTTAATGCAAGTTCCAAACCTACCGCATACTTCTGTGCCAGCAGGGCATAGTGCTGAGGATAACGTAATTGTTCGTTCAGGTGGTTTAGTGCCCGAACTACCAAAGGACTCTGTTCCTCACTGGGACTTGGCAAAAAAGTACGATATTATTGATTTTGAGTTGGGGGTTAAGATTACTGGAGCCGGATTCCCTGTATACAAAGGAAAAGGTGCCAAATTCCAGCGTGCTCTTATCAATTTTTTCTTAGATGAGAATACTGCTGCAGGTTATCGCGAGGTTCAACCTCCTCACATGGTGAACGAGGATTCTGCCTACGGTACTGGTCAATTACCCGATAAGGATGGACAGATGTACTACATGCAGGTTGATAATTTTTATATGATTCCAACTGCGGAGGTTCCTGTTACCAATATTTTCCGCGATGTTATTCTTAACGCATCTCAACTTCCAGTTAAGATGACTGCATATACACCTTGCTTCCGTCGCGAAGCTGGTTCGTATGGAAAGGATGTTCGTGGTTTGAATCGCCTACATCAGTTCGATAAAGTTGAGATTGTTCAGGTTCAACATCCAGATCGTTCCTATGAATCGTTAGAGGAGATGGTTGCACACGTAGAGGGAATTTTAAAGAAACTAGAGTTGCCTTACCGTATTGTTAAACTTTGTGGTGGCGATATGAGTTTCACTTCGGCTTTAACTTACGATTTTGAGGTGTTTTCTGCTGCGCAGAATCGTTGGTTAGAGGTAAGCTCGGTGTCGAACTTTGAGTCGTACCAAGCAAACCGCATGATGCTGCGTTACAAGGAGGATGGCGATAAGAAAACTCAAATTGCTCATACTTTAAATGGTAGTTCGCTAGCATTACCCCGAATAGTTGCAGCATTACTGGAGAATAACCAAACACCAAATGGAATTAGAGTACCTAGGGTGCTTCAATCATTCTGTGGGTTTGAGATGATTGACTAAGTTTTATTTGATATTTATAAACCCTGACAGAGTTTTAACATCTGTCAGGGTTCTTTATTTTAGAAGTTGGTTGTTATTGAAAAGTTAACGGGAACAGCAATTCCTCTTTGTTTGCCAGGAGTCCATTTGTGATTGAGGAAGTTGATGATTCTCACTATTTCAAAGTCTGAACTTAGTTTGCCATCAGCATACTGTAATGAGGTCGTTCCATCTGCTTCTACTGTAAAATCAATTTGAATCTTACCTTTTGGACTTAGTTTGCTTATCTTTTCTTTTATCTCTTTAGCAAAAGCATATAATCCGCCAGGGTACTCCGGCATTTCTTCAACTATAACAAAAACATCTTCGTTGTTATTCCCTTTGTTTTCAGAGATTTTTACATCTGGAGCTCCTTTGCTAATTATCTCATCAATGTCGAGTTTGACAACTCCTGTTACTAATGCAAAATCAATTAATTTGTTTTTTTTTCTTGATAGTTTTGATTCAATTTCGCTATAGCTTACCCTTTGGGAAGTGTAACCTATGTAAGAAATTATAATTTGGTCGTAACGGTCCAATTCAATGGTAAATATTCCATCTTTGTTTGATGAAGCCCCAATTGTTTTGCCATAAACAACAATTGATGCACCGCTTAGAGGTGCTCCTGTGCCGTCTACAACTCTGCCTGTAAATGGAAAAGTTTGTGTAGAGTCTTGTGCTGATATAAAGTTGTCATTTTTTGGAGTATCCATTACATATGCTGGTTCTGCAAAAGCAAAAAGCAGTAATGCAATTGCTGGTAGCGCCCAAAGCATTTTAAATGCTTGCTTTTTTGAGGTTTTAGTTTTAGTCATCATAGTCATTCTTTTTTTGTTAAGGGAATAGTTGAGGTTATTGGTTAACCCAATAATCTGCATTCCCATAATTTGATTGATAAGAATAGATTGGTATTTACCCACACTGTGTCCCTGCGCAAGAACACCTTGGTCGGCTAAATACTCGTGATTTTGCTTGATTGAGCGCTCGAATAACCAAACAAAGGGGTTGAACCAAAAGAAAACAGTAATAAGTTCCACCAGTAAAAGGTCGAACCAGTGTTTTTCACGAATGTGCACTTTTTCGTGGGTTAGTATGCTGTTTAAATCAGTTCCGCTATGAAATTTTGGATTTATAAAGATTATATTGATAAAAGAGAAGGGTAGGCCATACTTTTTGTTCTCAACTATTCGTAATCCTGCCCTTTTTTGAATGCCATTTTTTTGAATTAGAATTATGAGTTCAATTGTTTGCCATAGTAACCTTAAAAAGAATATTGCAATCCCTGTAATGTAAATTATTGTAGCAATATTTATCCAGTTTAATGATTCTGTTAAAGATTCACTTGATGTTTCAGTTGGCAACGACTTGAATGTTTTGTCGAGTTGCTCGAAGGTATATAGTGCTCCTTGGTTAAAGGTGGTTGCGGAGTACTGAATTTCAAAGAAAGGCAGAATAAGGGGAATGGTAATTCCTAGTAACAAGAATAACCGGTTTGCGTTGAACAATGTTTGTTTTCTCAGGAAAAGCCAGTAGGTTGAGTAGAATAATGCTATCCCAAGCGATGACTTTGCTAGGTATAATATTAGATTATCCATACTATTTATTGTCTTTTTTAAGTTCTTCCTCGGCCATTTTTATCATCTCTTCAAGTTCGCTTATGCTAAGTTTGTTCTCGCGGGCAAAGAATGTTGCCATTTTAGGAAACGAACCGTTAAAGTAGTTACTCAGCAAGTTTGAGAACTGAAAGTGAGTGTAGTCGCTTTTAGTAATGTTTGGACTGAAGAGGTATGTGTTGCCAATTTTCTTTTTTGCAACAAATCCTTTAGTTTCAAGAACCTTTAAAACAGTCGCTACTGTGGTATATGCAGGGCGGGGTTCTTCGAAATTATCAACTAAATCCTTAACAACACCTTCATTAATGTTCCAAAGGATTTGCATTACTTGTTCTTCTGCTTTTGTGAGTTGTTTCATTTTTTTGAAATTTACCTACTA
>CAZTVY010000293.1:0-3840 GCA_964617235.1 uncultured Rikenellaceae bacterium
AACGAAAAGCCCGATAGAGCGGCAACTTTACAGGATATCACTTGCGATTCGGACGGAAAAATTGACAACTTCATATCGACCAAGAATATTTCGTACTACTTGCCTGTTCACTCAGTAAAACAGAGCGATTCGTATTATATTGGAGTATTCCTTGTTGGAGCTTACCAAGAAATTTTGGGCGACCTTCACAACCTGTTTGGCGATACCAATGCTGTTCACGTTTCGGTTACCGACAAAGGTTACGAAATTGACCAGATTATTGATGGTGAAACTGTTGCCGAGGTTCTTGAGTACGTTCAGTACAATCCCAAAAAGTTGGTTCGTACATTGGAAACTTGGGTTACATCGTCGGTTAAAGCAGGTGTAATATCATCGAAAGAAGGTAAGGAATTCCTATCGAACTATCGTTCTGGATTGTACGGATACACTTACCTTGAGTAGATTACAGATATCAATATAAACGAGAAAGGCTGCATTTAAGCAGCCTTTTCTTATAGTAACTTTTTCAACTTCAACCTCAACTGTTCTGCTGATGACGGCCGTGAAACAATCTTTAAATTCTTATCCAACAAGAACATTTTTGGAGTTTCATCAACATTATACTTTAGAATAATTGGAGTATCGTAATCCGCATTAATCTGCATATTCATCCACGAGAACTGCTTATCGAAAATGAACTTCTTCCATTGGTCAACCTCCTCATCTATTGATATGGCTATAATCTCAAATCCTTTTGCTTTATAGTCGTTGTAAACGCTAATCATACTTGGCATCATCTCCACGCAATGGGGACACCAAATAGACCAAAATACAACCAGCTTATATTTAGATTTATCGGCAGATAATTTAAAAGCCTTGCCACTATTGGGCTTAACCTTAAAATCGAAAGATTTATTTCCAACGGCAAGGTTCCTCTCAAGTGCCAGTCGAGCCATAAACTCATTATCGCTCTTAAGTACCGACGCAGCATCGCCACCATTATTCAATAAGTAGTTTAGTACGCCAAAATAATCGGTATCTATAAATCCACGGCACAACGGACCCACAATCTGTGAGCGAAAACGCTCGCTCATTGGCATTTTGAAAAGAACATCAATTTGCGATACAAAAACAGAATCCTGCTGCTCCTTATCGTAAATATCATCGCAAATTGAATTTTCGAGGTAATCCCAAACATTCTTGATAAGTAAAGGCGTATTGAGCAATCTATCATCATTTAAATTGACGCCATTCCACCAATCCTTTGCCATTAAGGCTTTGTAAGAGCATTCGCTAGTTGCGCCTAAAACAAAAGGTTTAGTGTCCAAACTTATATAGTTCGATACAAAAAGCAAGGTATCAATTCTAGATAATTCCTGCGATTTTTGAGAGAATTCAAACTCAACCCGCTGCTTTTCGTTCCTAAGCTGCTCCGCAAAAGGTTGCTCAGGGGTATAATAATTCTGCAACGAGCCAAGCATCCACAAATGCTGCTCCGACGACCGTTTCAACTTTGAGTACTCAAGAAATACCTTATTCTCCTTTGATACTAGCACCCTTAAACTATCCTCAACAGCAAAAACAACAGTTTCAAACTTAATTTCAGGCTCATTGGCCACAATAAAATCGAACAAACTCTGTTTTCCCACAACCATTCTGTAAAGCCCTTGATTTGCATTGGAAGGCAAGGTGAATTTATAAATACCATCTTCGTTGGACCTACACGAGTCCACAACCTCAATTTCCTTACCAACAAAACGCGAAAGTTTAGCTTTAGAACCTATGGATTGCTTAACCCTTAACTCAATTGTAGCTTGTGCAAAAACACCCAAGGATAGGAAAAGCAGGGCAATTAATGCAATGTTTGTTTTCGAAATCATTTTGATAATTGATTTACTATTGCTTAACAATATACTTCAAAATTTTCTGTTTTAAATCCGCAGGGTTAAAGGGTTTCAACACAAAATCATTCATACCCAGGCTGAATATTTTGCGTTTCACATCCTGCATTGCCGATGCACTTAGCGCAATAATTGGAACGGCCTTTTTTGTTGAGTCATCAAGTTTACGAATAGCTTTAGCAGCCTCGTAACCGTTCATCTCAGGCATCTCCAAGTCCATTAGAACCAAATCGTAGTCGGTTTTTTGAACCATCTCCAACGCCACTAAACCATTCACGGCATGCTCGTGATTTATCCCCCAGTTGGAAAGGAATCGCTGCACAATAAGCGTGTTTAATTCATTATCCTCAACAATAAGCACATTGTACTTATGACCCTTTTGAAGCTCCGCTTCAAGATTGATTTGTGGAGTTTGAACCTTATCCTGTGGAATAATATCAAACTTTAAATCGAAGTAAAAAATTGAACCCTGACCAAGAGTACTCTTCAACTTAATTTCACCACCCATTATACCTACAAGTTTCTTGGATATTGCCAATCCTAGTCCTGTTCCACCAAATCTGCTCATTTGCCCATGAACCTGAGTAAACTCCTGAAAAATTAAATCCTGTAACTCTTTTTCAATGCCTATCCCTGTATCGGAAACAATAAAACGAATCGTGGCTGTTTTACTGGTTTTCTTATTTAAATTGAAGTTAATAGATACGTTACCCTTGCTTGTAAACTTAATGGCATTCCCCACCAAATTTGTAAATACTTGGTTAAGCCTCAGCCTATCGCCCGAAAGATATTGAGGAATTTCTTTATCTATATGACCAATTAACTCTAACCCTTTTTCTCTGGCCATTTGCGAGAAAGAACTAATAAGACCCGCGTGCATTTGATGTAAATCTATTTCCGATTTAATCAAATCCAAACGCCCAGCCTCAATCTTGCTAAAATCAAGAATATCGTTAAGTAATGCAAGCAAATTCTCCGCCGAATACTTAAGTGCTTTTAAATGTGACACCTGCTCTACCTTAGGTTCCTCCTGTAGCAACAAATTGGTCATACCAATTACAGCGTTCATAGGAGTACGAATCTCGTGGCTCATTGTGGAAAGGAAGCGCTCCTTGGCTCTACTGGCCTCTTCGGCCATCTCCTTGGCAATAAGCAGTTCCTGCTCCTGTTTTTTGCGCAGACTAATATCGTTCATGGCCACCAACAAGCACTTGCTATCCTGAATATCAACAACCTCAGCCGACAACAACATTGTCAACTCTTCCTTTTTAGTGTTTAGAATTTTAATTTCGAGATTGCTAACCCGTCCATTCTCTTTTATGTGATTTATCAACTCAGACCTACGGTCAATATCAACGTAGATATCTAAATCCTTAGAATCCTTTCCTATAACATCATCCTTTGTTAATCCTGTTTTTTGGAGAAACGCCTCATTAACATCAAGGTAAATTCCATCCTCCAACGTACTAATGGTCATCATCACCGCAGCCGTGTTGAATGCCTTAGAGAATTTTTCCTCCGAAGCTTTTACAACCTTTTCGGCTTCCAACCTAGGACTAATATCCTGAGCTATGGCAAAAATAACATCGCGCCTACTCCAAACCCCTTTAATCATTCGCACCTCAATGGGGATATACTTACCATTACGGGTTCTCATTTCCGCTGTGTATGCTCCCCTAGTACCACTAAAAACTTCGCTTAATGTAGATGAAACTATGTCCTGATTCTTTTGGTGAAGTTTACTGAACGATTCCAACAGCAGTTCATGCTCCTTGTATCCAAGTTTACTTAAAACCGCTTGGTTAACCTGTACTATATTTCCGTTATGGTTAACAATAAAAACAAAATCGCCAAAGGCGTTAACTAACAAACGAAAATTCTGCTCCTCCTCTACCAGATTATTTTCCGCTTCCTTTTGCTGGGTGATATCGTAACTGGAGCAGAGTAACGCAGGACGACC
>CAZTVY010000294.1:0-3836 GCA_964617235.1 uncultured Rikenellaceae bacterium
GATTTAGCACGAACCTATACTGTGGATAAAATTGAGGTACTGCCTGAGTTTTTCTTAGTATCGTTCATCAAAGGTTTTAGAAATTGGTTTAGTTCAAATTCATGGGCATACATCGCAATTTTCTCATTCGCATTGGTGCTTGCACTTGCCTTATTCTTCTGGTTCTCCCGCAGTTTTGAAATTAGGAGGTATGCATTTGGTGTTGCAGTGCTTTTATCGGTGATATTCGTAGTATCGTTAGTTTTTAGTATAAGCCAGAAGAATCAGGTTGTTAAACGCAACAATGCAATAGTTTTCTCACCGGTTGTTTCAGCAAAAAGTTCACCCGACGAATCGGGTAAAGATCTGTTTATACTACACGCAGGAACAAAGGTTGAATTGATTAGACCCGTAGGAGAGTGGTGTGAGGTTAAAATTGCCGATGGCAATAAGGGTTGGATACCAAAAACTTCGTTCCAAAAAATATAGTTTATAGAATAGAGATAACGCAGATTGAACAAATTTACACTGATTTAATCTGTTTTAGCTGTGTCATCTATGTTCTAATTTCATTCTAACTTCATGTTTAGTATCTTTGCTGTATTAATTTTTTGAGATTTGAAACAAGCAAAGGACTTCACTACAGGGAATATTGGTAAGCAAATTTTCAATTTGGCTTTACCAATTATGGGAACTGCGTTTATCCAAATGGCATACAATATGACCGATATGCTTTGGATAGGCCAAATTGGTAGCGATGCAGCAGCTGCAGTTGGTGCGGCAGGTTTCTTTTTATGGTTGGCCAATTCATTTGTATATACCACTAAAATTGGTGCAGAGGTTACTATTTCACAGAGTTTGGGCTCGGGAAATGGGCATATGGCATTGCGTTATGCCCGTCACGCTTTGGTTATTGCCATTGTTATGGGAATTGTCTACGGCTTATCGGTATATACCTTTAGTTCGAACCTAGTATCATTTTTCCAACTCAAGAACGAAACTGTAAATAGCAATATGGAGGCGTACCTCCGAATTATTGCTATTGGCATGCTATTCACGTTCGTAAATCCTACATACTCTGGTATGTACAATGGCAGCGGTTTATCCCGGATTCCATTTAAAGCCAATGCAATAGGTTTGGCCATAAACATCATTCTCGATCCTTTGCTTATATATGGAATAGGACCATTCCCCCGAATGGAAGTTGAAGGTGCTGCATACGCAACTCTTATTTCGCAGGGTGTTGTTACTATTGTGTTTTACTTTTATTCTCGTTCTCAAAATTCTCCTTTCCGCGATATGCTAAAGGGTTTTGTTCCCGATAAAGCCTTATTTGCAAAAATATTCCGTTTGGGTGTTCCCGTTTCCTTGCAAAGCGGACTATTTGCTGTATTTGCAATGATACTCGCTCGTATTGCTGGTAGTTGGGGACCAATAGGAGTGGCTGTGCAAAGTGTTGGTGCACAAATCGAAGCAATTTCGTGGATGACCGCTTCGGGTTTTGCTACCGCGTTATCGAGTTTTGTTGGACAAAACTTTGGGGCAAAAAATTTTAAACGTATAAGGTTGGGATATTATAGAACTCTGGGAATAACAATGACAATTGGTTTAGCAACATCTCTAGTATTTATTGTATTTGGTGAGTTTATTTTTGGACTTTTTATTCCAGAACCACAGGCTATGACTGAAGGTGGTATCTATTTAAGGATTCTTGGTTTTTCGCAACTATTTATGATACTTGAAATTACCACCGCTGGTGCGTTTAACGGAATGGGGAAAACATTACCACCCTCAATTACAGGTATTTTGCTGAATGGTTTACGCATACCTATGGCTTTAGGTCTAACTGCAGCAATAGGATTAAGTGGAGTTTGGTGGAGCATTACTATATCGAGTTGGCTAAAAGGTATAGTTCTCTTTGTATGGTTTGCTATAATTCTGCTTAAACTGCCTATTATTAGGGAGAAATAGAGTTTGCCGCAAAAACTATTCTTTCATATTATTCCCAACAGAACCCGCCAGCAGTTTTTTGATGGGTGTTGCGAGGAGTAATTTATTTGTTATTTTTGAATCATTAACCTGACAATTAATTAGTAAAATGAAATTATCTCGATTGTTGATAGTATTAGTGCTTCTAACATTTGTTTTTTCAACTTGTAAAAAGGAGGATGAAAACAGACCACCTTCAAAACCTAAACTTTTAGAACCAGCCCAAGGAGCGGTTGTTGCTCCGAAGAAAATTACATTTAGATGGGAGGAAAGTACCGACCCGGAAGGAGAGGATATTTTTTACAAATTATTTTTAAGTAGCGACTCTATTAACTGGGAATTAATGGAATATGCTCAGCCAAGTGGTACCGACGTATTGAATAATTATGGTGGTAATAACTATTTTCCTTTCGAAATTGGTAAAAAGTACTACTGGAAAGTTACGGCAAATAGTAATAAAAATTATGATGTAAGCGGCATTTCCGAAAGTGATGCGATAAGTTTTTTTACCTATCCTGAGGGAGTAGCCAACCTTGGTAAAGTTTCGGGTGATGGCTTTGTAAACCTAACTTGGACCGACCCTGCAGGGCTAAGCAAAGTTGAGGTTACCTTTTCTCCAGCAGAAAATGGTATTACTCAGCCAATAACAGTAAACCCTGGTATTGGTAAACTTGATTTACAGGGTATGACGAACTCCACCGTTTACAGTTTCTACGTAAAGGCCTTCAATAGTATTGGGCTTGCCTCAAAAGTCGATACCTTAAAGGCAATGCCTCTAGCCCCCACATTGGTTCATGATGCTGATTTTAATATATATAGCACTGTTCAAATAGGTACGCAAATTTGGATGCGGGAAAACTTGAGGACTTCCCGATGGCAAGATGGTTCGATAATGATAAACTATGGGGAAAAGTTATACGAGATAGGCTCTCAGAGCAATATTTATGGATATTATTACTCTTATAATGTTGCTATTATTGGAAATCAGGACAAGAATCCCTGTCCGTGTGGTTACCATGTGCCATACGATGAGGATTTCTTAGTTCTTGAGCAATTTTTAGGTATGTCAGAAGCAGATTTACTAAAAGAAGGTAATAGGGGAGAGTTAGAGAGGGTTGGTGTTTCTATAAAATCATCAACCGGATGGAGTGATTTTCAAGGAAATAGCGGAAATGGATCCGATATTTATGGATTAAAAATTTTACCTTCTGGAATTTATGGTGAAATTTGGCAGTCGGGTGGATATGAAATTTCAGAAAGAGAGCAAGGGAGAAGTGCCTATTTCCTTTCAGCAAACAAAAATAATCCAAGTGATATAGAATATGGTAGAATTTTCTATTCGTCATCGGATGGGATAGCTAGATGGAAATTATTAGGGATTGGTGATAGGTATTCTATACGTTGTGTAAAAGATTAGTATCTGAAAATATTCAAATAAAAAAAATACCAAAAATGACAAGTGGCAGTTTATCTGCCATTTGCCGTTTCTATATGTAAAATCGAAAGTTAATTTGTTCACTTTTAAACCATTCCTGTCTAAAATTGTTAATGATATCAAAACAACTAATCATTAAAAACAATGAAATATCTAACATTTATCATGGCTATTGCAATATCGTTTAGTGCAATGGCTCAAAACAAAACCTTACACGACTTTACAGTAAAAAATATTGATGGTAGCGATTTTAAACTATCACAGCTTAAAGGCAAGAAAGTGATGGTGGTTAACGTAGCCTCGAAATGTGGGTTGACTCCTCAGTACGAAGAATTACAAGCTCTTTACGAGAAGTACAAGGATAGTAACTTTGTAATTGTTGGTTTCCCAGCTAATAACTTTATGAGTCAGGAACCTGGCACCAATGCAGAAA
>CAZTVY010000295.1:0-3825 GCA_964617235.1 uncultured Rikenellaceae bacterium
CCTCGGCTTTTAGTTCCATATCAATCATCCACTGAGCCAAAGTAATCTGCTCGTTTAACGAACCAAGAAAATTAATTCCTGGTAATGCAATAGCCATTGTGAAAATTACAAGAATCAAACTTTTTAGGTTGAATTTTCTGAATCCAATATATTCCCAGGGTTTAACGGAAAATATATAAGCCAAAAAGAATCCTGGGAAAACAAACATCCCTATTGATTGCATTATTTGCATAACTTTAAGTGCCCCTATCGATTCTGCATTAATAGCCATGCTTGAGAGCATGGTTAAACCATCGACTCCATATATTGCAACTATGAGTGCACTTCCAAGAAATGAGAAAAGTAGTGCGCTAAATAGTGCCCCAAAAAACATTACAAGAAGTTTCTTCCCATCGGAAAGTGAGGCTAATGATGCTTTTATCATAAACTCTGTTTTTTGTAGTGCAAACCTAATTCTTTATTTCCTGAGAACAAAATGGGGTGAAAATGAGTTGTGGAGAAATGGAGTGCCGGAGTACTTCTTTAATCTGGTTAAACAATCTCTATCAATCCAACACTCCATTACTCCGACAAATTAGTATTTTTGCATCGAAATTTTTAATTAATATGAAGATAAGTTCGGTTGATTTGGGTGATAGGCCTTTACTTTTGGCACCAATGGAGGATGTTACAGACCCTTCGTTCCGTTTTATGTGCAAGCACTTTGGGGCTGACATGATGTACACCGAATTTATTAATGCCGATGGTTTAATTCGCGATGCAGGAAGTAGCGTCGCAAAACTCAACATTTACGATTACGAACGTCCAATAGGGATTCAACTCTATGGACATATAATTGAGAGTATGGTTGAGGCAGCAAGGGTTGCCACCGCTGCAAACCCCGAAATTATTGATATCAATTTTGGTTGTCCCGTTAAGAAAATCGCAAACCGCGGTGCAGGCTCTGGAATGATGCGCGATGTTCCAAAAATGGTAGAGATGACCAAGCAAATTGTCAATGCCACGCAATTGCCCGTTACCGTAAAAACCCGACTTGGCTGGGACGATGAGTCCAAGAATATTGTTGAGATTGCAGAGCGACTACAGGATGTTGGCATTAAAGCGCTAACCATTCACGGTAGAACCAGAGCGCAGCTCTACACAGGCATAGCCGATTGGACATTAATTGGCGAGGTCAAGAACAATCCCCGAATGAATATCCCAATTATTGGTAACGGAGATATTGATGGCCCAGAGGTTGCAAGGGAGAACTTTGAAAAGTATGGAGTTGATGCAATAATGATTGGACGGGCAACTTACGGTAGACCTTGGATTTTTAAGGAGATAAAAGATTTCTTGAGAACTGGAGAGCAGATGACCCCATTAACCACCCTACAAAAGGTTGATATCGCCAAGCAGCATTTTGCCAAATCGATGGAGATAAAGGGAGCCCGAACAGGAATTTTAGAAATGCGTAGGCATTTCTCTTGCTACTTTAAAGGACTGCCTCACTTTAAGGAAATCCGATTAAAACTAGTCACATCAAACGATCCTGATGAAATTATTGCATTGCTAAACGAAGTTGCCAATCGCTATGGCGACTTTACTGTGGACGAAAGCATAAATCCATCGCCTTGGAGTTAATAAAAGCGCAGCCCAAGGCTGCGCTTAAAATAAACCCTTTAGTAAAATTTATCAACTAATTTTTGCTAATCAACCAATTTTTGGCAGCGTCCAAGTTGTTGAAGTACTGAATTTCCATACCAAAAGCGTTTTGAGCATTCTTATTTGCTCCGTCCATGCTCATTTTGCCGAAAATATCGTCGGGTACAACAAAAGCAAAATATTTTAATCCAATTTTTTGTGCTCTTGGAAACCAATCGGTATTTAACCATTCCTGAACTTCTGGTTTTAACACTTTCATTTGCTTAATATCATTCAATTGCTTTTTTAAGCGTTTTGTTTCAAGAATGCCAAGTAATTGATTGGCTACTGTTTTAAACTCATCGGGAGTAAGGAAACCTACAAAAGTTCCAATTGCTGCGTTTGTTCTTGAATCGTAAACTGCATTAGTGGCTTTGTTGTCCATAGTAATTTGATTTTTAAGTTAAACATTATTTTTATTGAAGTTTGGGCAAAAGTTTTTCTGCTAAATACAGGATGTTTTCCTCCATTGAATCGAACGTGCTATATGGCGGCGAAAACATAATCCCCTTAATAGGTTTTCCTTTGATCAGTTTTTTAAGTTTATGCGAAACATCATCGGGCGTACCCGATAGCGTTAAAATCGACACAAAATCATCAGGAATCAGAGTGCTAGCCTCAAAGTAATTTCCTCGCTTCGATTCGTGGTCAATCTCCTTTATCAATTTTGATTTTACATCAACCTTATGTTGTTTCAGGATGGTTTTCAGATAGGGAATATATACTGCCAGCGTTCTCTTTGCCTTTTCTATAGCTTTTGCCGAATCGTCGGAAACACAAATCATTCCGCCTATCGAGAGGCTTTTTTCTCCGCGAAGCTTGGACTCAGAGCAACCTTTCTTGAACGCTTTTAGCATTTCATCAAGATACGTTTCTGTAAAAACTTCGGCTAATTGAACCTCGTTGGAGTATTCCCCCCCCAAATATGCCATTTTGGTATTCCATGTTGCAGTAACAAAGTAGGGTTTTGCTGGAGGAGGGACTCTCAAAACCGCCTTCGCAGTTGTTTTGAATATACCTCCCCTAAACTCTTCCTGTTTTTGCTGAAATAGGTGACTTACCAATTGATGGGTTTCCTCGAAACCTTTACGGGTAAATTTCTCCTTATCTTTTAAATTCAAAAAATCGAAGAACGCACCACGTCCTAAGCCTAGAATTGAACGACCATTGCTTACTGCGTCCAGAAATGCTGCATTCGATGCAATAAGGGCTGGATGCCTATAAAACCCATTCACCAAGCAAGGGCCAAGTTCAATTCTATTTGTATGCTCCGCAATAAGGCTAAGGATTGGAAACGATGGATAAAACATCAAATCGTCGTACACATAGATTCTGTCAAATCCATTGTCCTCAATAATTTGTCCAAGCCGAATATACTCTGATGGCTTGTAACATCCCTGAAGTGCTATATAAAAATCAAGACTTTTGTCCATTTCTTGTTTTAATATTTCTAGTTATCGGTTCCGTCAATGTAGTATCCCTCAATAAATCCATCTTCGGTTTCAGAATGTTTAGGAGGTAACTCTTTTTTTGCAATAGCCCTAAATTCTGCTGCCTTGTAAAGAAGTTTTACCTTTACTAGGTTTAATCCATTCTCGTTGGAGTAGTCAAAAGTTGTATCGGGGCCAACATGAACTTTACCGCCCGATGGAGCATAAACGTAGTGGGGAATTGAACACGACGACTCGGTGCATAAATCCTTGTAAATATCCAATCCTTTCTGAACGGTTGTTCTTAAATGGTCGCTTCCAGCAACAGGCATACAATGGTTCATATAGTAAACAATGATATTATTCCTTAGCAGCAATTGGAATAGATGTTTCATTGTTTTTGTATCATCGTTAATTCCTTTTAAAAGCACAGTTTGATTTCTGAGCGTGATACCTCTTGATGTTAGCTTATGGCAAGCCTCCAGAACTTCGGGCTGTAACTCATCGGGGTGGTTAAAGTGTACGTTTATTGCCAAATATTTACTCTTTGATGCATCGTTGAAGTTGGGGCGAATGTAACTGGCAAGTTTATCGCAAAGCTCATTGGTAAATACATGGGGACTGTTCAAAAGCATTCGAGTACCAACACGTATTTCAGCAATGTTATCCAAGGTCATTAATTTATCGAGCAGGTAGAATAGCTTGTTTCTAT
>CAZTVY010000296.1:0-3825 GCA_964617235.1 uncultured Rikenellaceae bacterium
AAAATATATGCTCGCTTTACTTTCCACCCGAGTACATTACTGATGGACAGGAATACTTTGCCCCACTTAAACCCGACCAAAAAATTGAATTTCGCACAACCTTTTTTGGCGATAATACATACAGAATTGTGGGTTGCACCAATTTAAGGAAGGGCAAACTTGTTTTCTCAGTTTTCGATACGGACAAAAACTTACTTTTCACCAACGAGAGTTTTGATTATTCGCCTTTTTGG
Organism: uncultured Rikenellaceae bacterium; assembly: GCA_964617235.1. Classification (GTDB taxonomy): domain Bacteria; phylum Bacteroidota; class Bacteroidia; order Bacteroidales; family Tenuifilaceae; genus SB25. The sequence continues at coordinate 234 of CAZTVY010000296.1, forward strand.
GATTTAAAATTCACATCAACAGTAACTTGCATTATTCAGGTTGATGTTAAAAACACAAAATTTACACCTGGATATGTTATGCTCCTAATCGGTTACAAGCAATAACATTACTAACATCTAAAGCAGCCTAAATGAGCGAGTCCATTCTAAAAGCATTAATGCAACTTTTTGCAATTATTGCCCGCCCAGTTACAGGTGATGAACCCGAAGGTAGCGATTACAGCGACAGACGCAGGGTTGTTGAGGAATTTTTAAAAAATCAACTTAACCAGGATTTAGTTACCGAGTACCTCAAGGTTTTCGACTACTACTATAACCTATACCAAGAAAAACAGAGCGAGAAATCTAAATCGAAAAAAAGAACTTCGTCTAGTTCCGTTCGTGTTTTAAAAATTTGCTCGCAAATTAACGAGGAGTTAATACAGCAACAAAAGGTTGTTGTTCTTATAAAGCTCTTAGAATTTGTAAAACCAGAAGTTGGAGAGGTTACAGAGCAGGAAATGGCATTTATATCGACTGTGTCCGAAACGTTCTACATCCCCGAAACAGAATTTAAACTTCTAGTAGATTTTGTCCTAAATCCTTTTGAGCAAATACTTCCACACCCTAACATCCTTGTAGTTAATAACGATAAGAATTACGAAAAACTTGGAATAAAGCATATTTTTTCCGAGAATATTCTGGACGAAATAAAGATTGTTTTTGTTGAATCGGCAAATATCCTTTTCCTACGATACAAGGGCGACCACGAACTTTACCTGAATGGACATTTGGTACAGAATGATAAAATTTTTGTACTCAACAATGGTTCATCAATCCGTAACTCCAAAATTAAGCCTATTTACTTTAGCGACATTGTTGGACGATTTGCCCAGGATAAAATTAAGGAACGCATTGTATTCGATGTTCAAGGGATTGAATTCCGGTTTAAAAGTGGTAAAACAGGGCTGCACCACATGACATTTACCGAGGAGTCGGGACATTTGGTGGGTATTATGGGCGCATCAGGTGCAGGAAAATCAACCCTACTTAATGTTCTGAACGGTAGCGAAAAACCATCGCTTGGCAGCGTTTGTATTAATGGAATTGATATTCACAACCAAAAGGAACAGGTTGAAGGACAAATAGGATTCGTATCGCAGGACGATTTACTGATAGAGGAGTTAACTGTTTACCAAAACCTCTACTTCAACGCTAAACTTTGTTTCGATAATTATAATGCCCAGCAACTCGACGACGCCGTTAACAAGATGCTGATGAGTCTTGGTTTGTTCGAAATAAAGGACATGAAAGTAGGCTCTCCTCTGAACAAAAAAATTAGCGGTGGCCAACGTAAACGCCTCAATATTGCCCTAGAACTTATCCGAGAACCAGCTATACTCTTCCTTGATGAACCAACATCGGGCTTAAGTTCACGCGACTCGGAAAACATCCTTGACCTACTTAAGGAGTTAACCCTAAAAGGAAAATTGGTGTTTGTAGTTATACACCAGCCCTCATCGGACATATTTAAGATGTTCGATAAACTGCTAATCCTCGATACTGGTGGTTACTTAATCTACAATGGCGACCCAATTGAGTCTATAATTTACTACAAATCGCGTGTACAGCATGCAAACTGGAACGAGAGTGAGTGTACACTTTGCGGTAACGTAAACCCCGAGCAAATATTCAACATAGTTGAGGCAAAAGTGCTCGATGAGTATGGAAACCCAACTCGTGCCCGTAAAATTAATCCTTCGGAGTGGAATCAGCATTTTAAGAGGTATTTCCCTGATTTAAAAAAGACAAACGAAACACCCGACGAATTACCGAAAATTCACTTCAAAATACCTAACTGGTTCAAACAGTTAAGAATATTTGTGAAACGCGACGTACTATCGAAGTTTGCAAACTCGCAATACATGATAATTAATGCCTTTGAAACACCCTTACTGGCATTTCTGTTATCATACATTATAAAATATTACAACGTTGATGTTTCCAACAAAATTGGATATACTTTACTAGATAACAGCAATTTGCCTGTTTACCTTTTTATGTCGGTTATTGTTTCCATTTTTGTTGGATTAACTGTTAGCGCAGAAGAAATAATAAAGGACAGGAAAATACTTAAACGAGAGGCATTTCTGAATTTAAGTTGGTCAAGCTACCTAATGTCGAAAGTTACAATCCTTTTAGCATTATCGGCATTTCAAGCATTAATTTTTGTTCTGGTTGGCAATACAATTCTTGAAATTAAAGGAATGTACCTTGAGTTCTGGCTAGTGCTTTTCAGCACTTGGTTTACATCTAATATGCTCGGTTTAGTTATTTCCGATAGCTTTAAGGCTGTAGTTACTATTTACATACTTATACCATTCCTTGTTATACCTCAAATTATCCTAAGCGGCATAATTGTAAAGTACGAAAAACTGAACCCAACAATATCGTCGCCCAGCAACATTCCTATATATGGTGAGGTTATTGTGGCCCGTTGGGCCTATGAGGCATTGGCGGTATACCAATTCAAGGAAAATAAGTACCAAAAGCCTTTTTACATTTATGATGAGGCTATGAGTATTTCGGATTTTAAACGAAATTACTGGTTAAAATCACTTCAGAATAAGATTGATTTCTGTATTAGAAATTTTGATAACAAGGGAAAATCAGAGGAATTCCAATCCGCTCTCAATCTGCTTCATAACGAAATAGTTAGAGAGATGACATCGCCACGCAGTTCAAAATTGATATTCAGCAAATACACTCAAATAAACCCCACGGACATTACCTTGGAATTACTTGATGAGATGAACCAGTACTTGGAGTTGGTAAGAAAATACTACGTAAAACTTTACAATAAAGCCAACAACGAAAAGGACCTGTTTATTTCTAAATTTCAAAGCACGGAACAGGGCAAAGAACAATTCCTTGAACTAAAACGTAGGTACCATAACGAAAGTCTTAGCGAATTTGTAAAAAATTCTGGCGAAGTGGAGCGTATTATTGAGTATGATGGTCATTTAATTCAAAAGGTTGACCCAATATACCTATATCCCGAATCGAAATTTATACGTTCACACTTCTATGCACCTGCAAAGTCGGTGTTTGGTTACTACGTGAGCACATACTGGGTAAACGTTATTGTAATTTGGCTATCGAGTATTATGCTTTACTTGATATTGTACTATAGATTATTCAAACGGCTCCTCGATAAACTTGAACAACTAAGTGGCGATAATAATGACTAAAAAAGGGGCCTAAAGCCCCTTTATATTTTCACTAACTCATTAACCACTAATCTACAATTTGAATCATTTTAAAGGGCACCTTAATGATTGATTCATAATCCTCGCCAGCCTCAAGCATATCCTCATCGTCCTCCTCATAGTACCAGTTAATAATAACATCGGCTGAGTTCTTTTTCAACACTTCCAACTTCTTGAACACATCAAGAATACATTTTGACGATGCAGTATTGAAATACTCCAATCGAATGTTAACAACTGTTTTGGCAGCAGGGCCTTTAGCGTACTCATCTAGCCAATCTACTAATGGCTTATAGAACTCTATGGAGTTCTCAGGAATTGATCTACCTTTAATTTCAACAACC
>CAZTVY010000297.1:0-3791 GCA_964617235.1 uncultured Rikenellaceae bacterium
CCTTGCCGATTTGGAAAACCATTACTTGTTGGAGTATACGCTGATAATAAGTTTTCCAGACATTAATCCTATACAGGAGTATTGCGCATCCTTGCCGATTTGGAAAACCATTACTTGTTGGAGTATACGCTGATAATAAGTTTTTTGGATGCCTTTTCTATAAGATTATATAGTGTATTCTTACTTGGGTCGATGTCGTTGTTGATTATACCGTCAAAGAATGACTTATCCATAACAATTATTTCCTCGGTAGTAGCTTCTCCAATACAGTTAGCAACGGGAATTATTCCTTTATCAGAATAAATTGTTAAGTTGATGGTAACTTTTGGCTTTATTTCGTCGTCCTTAAGGTGTATTATTTGATTGGCAGAATCGGGTTGTGATTTTGTAATGTATTTTGCCGAAAACTCGGGACCAAAATCAATGTCAATTTTAGCGTAATATTTTGATTGTCCTTTGTTTAGTGCTTTATTTATTCCAACATCAGGAAATCCATAGTTGTCGTAAGTAAACTTATTGCCATAGGCATCTAAAGGAAGAAGTATCATTCCAACTTCATTTTTGAGTTTTTCGCTTATTAAATCCCAGGCTGTGTAAATTATCTGATTGTCAACTCTGTTAGCATTTTTATTTTTAGGTTCGTTAAAGTAACCACTAAATGCATCAACTTTACTTCTATAATCAGCACTGATATTCAACTTAAATGAAATTATGGAGACTTCCTTTTTTCGGTATTTTTGGGCAAAGGTGCTTTCGGAAGTTATTATACTTAACAGTAGTATTGAGAAAATTATTAACTTTTTCATTCGATATTGTTTTAAATAATATTTAATCACTCCAAATATAGAACCATTTTCGTTAAAAACCGAAAAAAACTAAAAGGGTTTGTTTTATTGCCGCTTATGTTTCCAGCGGCGATGCGACCATAGCCAATTTTCAGGATTTTTGCGAATCACCTCTTCGAGTTTATTCATATACAGCTTGGTTATTTCTCCATTAGTCAGTTCGATGGGATTTTCTACTAGTGTGGACAGTTCAATCTCATAGAAACCTCTTTTAACCCTTTGTATATCAATGAATATTATTGGGTAGTTATACATTTTTGCATACTTCTCAGGTCCATGGATGCAAGCAGTTTCCATATTGAAGAAATTAATCCAGAAGGACAATGAAGTGTTGGACGGACTTTGGTCTGCAACCAGCAAGTATATGCATTTTTGGTTTTGATATTTTCTGAATGTATCAAATGTGCTTGACGTTGGCGCCATAAGTGTTCCTCTCAAGGAACGGTTCCATTTCATAAACCAATCGATTAGTTTATTACTTAATGCCTTGTATATAGCAATGGGATAGTGATTTAGTTGGATTCCTGCGGAAATTGCTCCCCATTCCCAGTTCCCTGTATGCCCAGCAACACCAATAACGCTTTGTCCATTGTTGTAGTAATAGTCAAGCAACTCTGGATTAAGAATTTTATGCCTTTTTATTATTTTACTATTCCGCATTGTAAAGCCTTTTAGGGCTTCTACTGATATGTCGGCTAAATTTCGGTAAATTCCTTTCTCCAGATTTAGAAGTTCTTCATCACTTTTTTCTGGGAAGGCTAGCCTAAGATTGCTGCGGGTTACTTTTACCCTATACTTTATTACTTTGTGAAGTATAAACGCCATTGCGTTGCGATACTGGTACATTATCCACCATGGTTGAACGGCAACCAGTAAAATTGATGCTAAGAATAGTATGAAGTAGAATAAAGTTAACAAACTATATTTTTTTGCAAATTTATGAATTACCAGAAAAATTCACACTTGAATTCCGATTTATTGTTTAGCTTATCAGTAACCTCAAGTTTTAACGTATGCCATTTTTGTCTATTACAAGTGCTACTATTTAGGTTGTGTTGAAGGGTTTTTGTTTTGGGATCCCACTCAAAAAGTGACCAATTATTGTCGATATAGCCTTCGTACTTCAATACCCCCGTACTGTCTTCTATTTGGAATCTGATTTGATTTTCATTCTCAAATCTAGCTTTATTGGTAATATTAATCGGTTTGATTTTTGGGGGAATAGTGTCTATTGCTAGAACGTAGTTTCCAAATTTTGAGCAGGACGACTCCATCGCACCATCTATGTATTTGGTTTCGCAGAACTCTATACCCTTGCCATTCAAGTATCCAATAAAATATTTGTCCTGAAGTTTAGGATATGGTATAGGTCCTTTGATACGCAATGCAAACCTTTTATGGATTGGAATTGTTGAGTTGTTTATTTGATAGATACGTTGATATTTTTCGTCGGAAAGGATAGCGTGATTAAAAATGATATCGTGGTAAAATGCATTTTTGGGGATTACTATATCATAATTATCGGTGTTTATGCTATGTTCTTTTTTGTACTCTAAGAGAATCCCTTTAGCGTTTTTACTGGATGGCTTACTGTTGCTAGTTGAGTTCTTTCCTTTAATAATCAGTTCTATTGTGGAAGAGTTTTTGTAATGATCATCCACTATAACATTTATCTTATATATTTTATCGTTCTCAATATCAATAAATCCTCTCGATTTATCGGTTTGTAATCCGCTGAAATTGTTATTATTATCAACCCAAAGTTTTACAACCTCATCGTTAACCAATATCTTTGTTCTGTAATCAATTACACTATTCACATACTTGGTCTCAGCAAACGAAAACGAATCCAGATTCAGGCTATAATTTAGCTGATTGTTAACGGTTTGAGTTATTTGATGAAATCCGCAGCGGTTGCTGTTCTCATTAATAAAATCGAACACTTCAATACCAATGCCTAATCTGCCTTGAGCGAAAATAGTATCGGAACCTTTATAACTATTCTTATTGCGAATAAACTTTAGATTAGTACGATTAAGGCTATCCATTAAGTAACCTACGCTATCTATTTGGTATAGATAGATTGCTTTGACTGAGGGTGCAGAGGTGTCAGCATTTTTCCAACTGGTAAAAAAACTTAAAGGAGCCATTGGTACTTGCGATAAGGTGTGTCGAACTTCGTAGTGCAGGTGTGGCCCTCCCGATGATCCGGAGTTCCCTGATAATGCAATAACTTCGTTTTTTTCAACTATTATCTCATCTTTTTTAGGAAAAAGTTCAACCTCAAACGATTTTTGGGCATACTGTTCTCGCTCTACATACTTTGCAATTTTATTGCTAAACCCATCAAGGTGTGCATATACAGTGGTAAGTCCATTGGGGTGTTCAATATAAATGGTTTTACCAAATCCCACAGCGCTAACCTTTATTCTAGATACAAAACCTTTATCAGAGGCGTAAACCCTGAAGCCCGATTTTCCATTGGTCCTAAAATCAATCCCAGAATGGAAATGGTCGGTGCGGATTTCTCCAAACGAGCCTGATATCGATAGAGGTAATGCAAGCGGATTGTTTAGTTCTATAGTTTGACCTATTACTAATTTAAAAGGCAGTAAAATGCAAAGAGACAATAAAAGATTTGACTTAGAAATTCTCAACATCATTAATCAATTTAAATGTTCCAAATATATAAATCTTGGTCTGATTTATTTTGAAGGTTGATATTTTTTAAAGTTAAAGTTCTAATTCTTTTAGTTTTAGTAATTAACATTATACTTAGTGCTATAAAATTTTGTTTTTGATTATTCAATGATTAATTTTGTAGAACTTTATATGGGATATGAACGTTGATACAAGCGAAATAAATAGCAAAATTAAACAAAAAGTTCAGGTACTTGTTTTTGCCTATGAGAGGATGAAACAGGAAAATGAATCATTGAAAACTCA
>CAZTVY010000298.1:0-3789 GCA_964617235.1 uncultured Rikenellaceae bacterium
TTCCATTTGTTAACCCAGAAATATAACGAACCTCATTCGGGTGACGTTTTTCAATTGGAATTTGCCTAACACCATCGGTCAAGGTCCAATCGAACGAAGACGAGGGTGCTGCAATGTAAAATGGAATTTTATTGTCGGCAGCGGCCAATGCTTTAAGGTAAGTACCAATTTTATTGGCAGCATCGCCATTACTTGTTACCCTGTCAGCGCCAGTTAGAACCATATCGACCATTCCGTGCTGCATAAGATGACCGCCCGTATTATCGGGAATCAAGGTGTGAGGAACGCCCTCGTTCAACAACTCCCAGGCGGTTAGTGAAGCACCCTGATTCCGTGGTCGAGTCTCGTCAACCCAAACGTGCACTTTTACTCCTCGTTTATGAGCCTCGTAAATTGGGGCAGTGGCAGTGCCATAATCGGCAAAAGCCAGCCAACCGGCGTTACAATGAGTAAGAATATTTACAACATCGCCATTCTTAGCCTTACTAATTTGCTCAATGATTTCAACGCCAAATACGCCTATGCTTTGGCTGCTATCTGCATCCTCATCGGCGATTTGCTGAGCAGTTTGATTTGCCACCTTAATTTTATCGTCAACGGAGTTGACTTTTGCAATTTCGGTCATCTGCCTATCAATTGCCCAAATCAGATTTACCGCAGTGGGGCGGGTTTCAGCAAGTTCTTTGGCTAGTTTAGATAGATTTGTATCAAAACTATCGGTTTTAGCGGACTCCAATATTGCCAAGTAAATACCATAGGCTGCAGCAACACCAATTAACCCAGCACCTCTAAGGTGCATATCCTTAATTGCTACAACCATTTGGTTGAAGTTGGTTATATCCTCAATTACAAATTGATGCGGCAAAAAACGCTGGTCGATAATTTTCACGCAAGGTGTACCGCCTTCCTCCAACCAGATTGTCCTGTAATGCTTTCCGTTGACTTTCAAAATAAATGCAGATTTTAGAATTTAGACACAAGATATCGGACAAAGATACAATTCCAATGAATGAAATCTTGCGTCTAGATTCTGAATTCTATTGTCTAGAATTTTACTTCATCACCTGCTTATAAAAATCGTTACCCTTATCATCAACAAGGATGAAAGCCGGAAAATCAACCACCTCGATTCTGTAGATTGCCTCCATACCCAGTTCAGGATACTCTATAAGTTCTACTTTCCGGATATTTTCCTCGGCAATAATAGCTGCGGGACCTCCAATGCTACCTAAGTAAAAACCACCATACTTTTTGCAGGCATCGGTTACCGCCTGACTACGATTGCCCTTGGCAATCATAATAAGACTTCCGCCTTGCGATTGGAATAAATCCACATATGAATCCATACGCCCTGCTGTGGTTGGCCCAAATGAACCAGATGGCATTCCAGCAGGTGTTTTTGCAGGACCAGCATAGTAAATTGGGTGATTTTTGATATAATCGGGTAAGCCTTCGCCTTTATCGATTCTTTCTTTCAGTTTTGCATGAGCAATATCGCGACCAACGATGATTGTCCCATTCAGGGATAGCCTTGTACCAACCGGATGCTTGCTTAACTCAGCAAGGATTTGAGGCATTGGCATGTTCAAGTCAATCTTAACGGCTCCACTCTCATCGGGCTTGCGCCATTGCTCTGGAATAAACCGTCCTGGATTATTTTCTAACTTTTCAATCCAGATACCATCGCGGTTAATTTTCGCCTTAATATTTCTATCGGCAATACACGAAACACCGATACCAACAGGGCACGAAGCACCGTGGCGGGGTAATCGAATAATTCTAACATCAAGCGCCATATACTTTCCACCAAACTGAGCACCAACACCAATATTATTTGTTGCCTTTAGTATCTTCTCCTCCAACTCAACATCACGGAATGCTTGCCCGTGCTCATTCCCTTTTGTTGGAAGATTATCGAGATATTTTGCAGATGCAAGTTTTACCGTTTTAAGTGTATCCTCCGCCGATGTTCCTCCAATTACAAAAGCAATATGGTATGGAGGGCAAGCCGCTGTGCCAAGATTTTTGATTTTTTCGATTAAATAAGCCTCAAGTTTTTCAGGTGTAAGCAATGCCTTTGTCTCCTGAAACAGCATACTCTTGTTAGCCGAACCACCGCCTTTTGCCACGAACACGAACTCATACTCATTGCCTTTTGTTGCATAAATATCGATTTGAGCAGGCAGGTTTGTTCCCGAATTCTTTTCGGTGTACATATCCAATGCTACTGTTTGTGAGTATCGGAGATACTCTTGGGTAAAGGTTTTGTATATTCCACGTGAGATAGATTCATCGTCGTTCCCTCCAGTCCACACCTTTTGGCCTTTTTTTGCAAAAACAGTGGCAGTTCCCGTATCCTGACAAATTGGGAGAATTCCTTTTGCAGATATCTCTGCGTTACGGAGAATAACTAATGCAACAAACTTGTCGTTTTTACTGGCCTCGGGATCTTCGAGTATTGCGGCGATTTGTTTTATATGCTCGGTGCGGAGCATAAACGAGGTGTCGTGCATTGCTGCTTTGGCCAAAACGGCCAAACCCTCTGGGTCAACTTTTACAATCTCTTCGCCCTCAAATTTTGCAAGCGAAACAAACTCCTTGGTTAAAAGGTAATATTCTGTTTGGTCGTTTCCAACAGGAAAACGTTCCTGGTAGTAGAAATCAGGAGTTGCCATTATATTTAGTTTTGGTGACTATCGACTTAAAATGAAAACCTGTGTAATAAACACCTTCCCATCTTTCGATTGCATAATACCAATACCTGTTAAATCGTAACTTCCCTCAATTGTCTCGCGCTGCTTGGAACTTGCCATCCAACTATCAAAAGCCTCTTTAGGTGAATTAAAGCCGTATCCAATAATTTCAGCCATTGCTTTTGCGTTCATATTTTGAACAAGTCGGCGAATAGGGCTGTCAAAGCTTGGAGAACCAATCGGAACCCTTCCTGTTGCCATTTGCTCCGAATATTTTAACGCTTCGGTTTTAATGAGTTCATTTTTAGTTAAACTGGCTATGCCAAGTTTTTTTCTGTGGTCGTTTATCAACCTTAATAGTTCGTTTTCAAATTCGTCGACTACAATTTTTGGTTTTTCAGGACTCTTTACAAAAATTTGAGTGTAAAAAAACGTTCCATTCTTTGCCTGGGCAATTCCAATGCCTGTCATGTTAAAATCTCCTTCAATATTTTCTTTATGCTTAGGACTAGCAAGCCACCCTTCTACAATAGTTTTTGCCTCTGCAGGTCCATTCGCAACATTCTCTGAACCCGATGACATATTGAAAATGGTGGCTAATTTATTGAATCGTTCATCAAAGCCTTTATGGCTAAAAGGAACTTTTCCCGATGCCATATTTTTTGAATGACCTAGAGCCTCGGTTCTAATTGCATCGTTAAGTTTTAGTTCCTTGAGCCCCTTGCTTACTCGATGCTTGTTGATAAGGTTGTGAATCTCAAGTTCTAATGCTGCCACATCAGTATTATCCTGCGAAATGGCTTGGAATTGAAGGCCAAATACCAAAGCAAAAGTGATTAAAAGATACTTTGCCATAGTTTTTCTATTTAATGAGTTTATCAATATTTTCAGGTGGAGAAGCCAATACAGCTTTATGATTTCCAACCACTATTGGGCGTTGCAACACCTTTGGGTTTTCAGCAAAAATCTGAATCCACTCTTCGTCCGAAAAATTTTTGCCCTTTAAGTAAGTTTTATAGTACTCCTCCTGTGTTCTCACTAGTTGAAAAGGCTTTAAATTCGACTTTAAGAGTATCTCTTTAATATCATCAGCTTT
>CAZTVY010000299.1:0-3786 GCA_964617235.1 uncultured Rikenellaceae bacterium
AAAAGGTATCTACGAAATTCTAAGTAAACAAGCCGAAGGTTTTGAGAAACTGAGCAAAGCCGCAGGTAACTCACAGGATGCAGTTATGATGATGATTGCCGATAAGTTGCCAGAATTGGTTAAAACTCAGGTTGAAGCAATTAAGAATCTTAAAATTGATAAGATTACCGTTTGGGACAATATGGGTTCGGGTAAAGATGGAAAATCTCCAACCTCTGCAAATTTCCTTTCCGGAATGCTTGGTTCAATCCCTCCATTTGAGGAACTTTTCAAAATGGCAGGTATGGAACTACCAAACTACCTAAAGGGTAAGAGCATTGAACAAAGCCAAAAGGATAATGCCACAGATGCAGAAGAGGTTAAGTAATTTCAAAATAGCAAATAAAAAAGGGTGTCGATTGACACCCTTTTTGTATAATATATTACTTCACCACAATCTCATCAATAAAAATCCACGAGGGTTCACCCTCACTGATATGCCCTGCTGGCAATTTTCCGTACGATTTTGCAAAAACTTTCACATAGCGTGCCTTAGTTTTTACATTTAACCCAAACTCCTTGATTGTTGGGTTCTGCTCTGTATCGGGAACTGTATTTGAGACTACACCTATTGTTGTAAAATTTACATTATCGTTAGATGTTGAATAGGTAACCATTTTGGGCATCATAATCCAAGGACCTATATCCTGAAGGAAGTTAGCTCCCATATAGTTTATTTCTTTTTCCTGTCCCAAATCTATAACCGCCTCGAAATCCTGATTATGGTAACCCTGCCATCCTCCTACCCTGAAGTTGGTGATTCCCCGGAAACCATCCACCAAAGCGAACTTTCCTCCACCAGTGTAAAGTGAACTACACTCACTCTTGATAGCAATATCCTTAATATCCTTCACCTTAACAAATTTACCCTCAATAATTGCGCTTGTTTCACCATTCGGAAGAACAGCATAAGCCTTTACAATCTTCGATTCAGTCAACACAACCTTATTCCCTTGCCTCCATTGCAATCCTCCGCCCTGCTTATCTATATCAAATAATGCGTAGAAAATCATTGCCTCGGTTTGAATTGAGATAATATTCAACTCCAAACTCTCGGTAAACGATTGAGTTGATGTGTTAAATGCAGGAGCAACGGCAATTGTGTTGTCCTCTATTTTGGTTACAGGTATATCGGAATCGGAACTAGCCCAAGCATTATTAGGTTGATTGGTCATAACAAACTTCAACTCGCCACCTGCAACAATTTCAGAATGGTCAATCCAACTTCGAGTTAATGGCTGACCATTAAGGAATGCCTCTGCTATGTAAATATTTTGAGGTGAATTGTTCTCGGCAATAACGGTGAATTGCTTCCCATTCTCCAAGTTAAATGTTGCTTTTGGAAACAGTGGCGAACCAATCACATACTGTGTGCTACCAGGGCAAACAGGGTAGAAACCTGCAACGCTGAGAATGTACCAAGCGCTCATTTGACCACAATCCTCGTTTCCGCAAATTCCATCGGGTTTATGGGTGTACATCTCATCCATAATTTTTCGAACCATCTGCTGCGTTTTCCAAGGCTTGCCAACATAATTGTAGAGGTAAGCCATATGGTGACTAGGCTCGTTTCCGTGTGCATACTGTCCAATTAAGCCGGTTATATCTACCTGATTTTTACCTGATAATTGCGATGAAGTTGAGAAAAGGTCGTCGAGTCTTTTTTCGAAGTTTTCCTTACCTCCGTGCAATTTTATCAGTCCAGCAATATCCTGTGGAACATAAAAGCTGTACTGCCAGCTATTGGCTTCGGTGAAGTTCTGGTCAACCTCCACGGGGTTGAAGTTATCCTTCCAACCTCCATTAATACGTGGACGCATAAAGCGAGTTGTGGGGTCGAACAGGTTTTTATAAGCCTGAGCACGTTTTGTGAATTCAACGTAATCGGAATTTTCGCCCAAATCTTTGGCAAATTGAGCAATGCACCAATCGTCGTAGGCGTACTCAAGGGTTTTGGAAACCGACTCGTGCTCCATATCGCCGGGGATAAAGTTATACTGCTTAAACTCCTTTAGACCAAAATGATTGAGCTTTGCGCTATGCTTCATTGCCTGAAGGGCAAACTTTTCGTCGAAATTCCTTATTCCTTTCTTCCACGCATCAACAATTACGGGTACAGAGTGATAGCCAATCATACATTCTGTTTCGTTTGCGGCAAGTTCCCATACAGGAAGTCGGCCACCAAAGCGGTAATGCGATAGGAATGTATTGATGTAATCGCCAGTTCTTTTAGTGTCGATAATAGCCATTAGCGGATGCCAAGCCCTGTAAGTATCCCAAAGTGAGAAAACAGTGTATGGAGTGAATCCATCGGCCTGATGAATTTGGTTATCCATTCCACGGTACTGTCCATCAACATCAGAAAACACATTGGGTACAACCATTACGTGGTATAGCGATGTGTAGAATGTGGTTAATTGCTCAGGAGTTCCTCCGCTTACATCTATACGCGAGAGCTCTGCATTCCAAAGTTTTTGAGCATCGGCTACAACAGCATCAAAATCCCAACTGGGTAACTCGGCCTCTAGGTTTTTAAGTGCGCCCTCTTCGCTCACAGCCGAAACGCCAACTTTTACGAGCAATTGGCCATTTTTAGGATTAGCAAACTGAAGCCATAGCTTTAGGTTTTTCCCTTTGGTTTTAACCTGACCATTCTCATCTGTCGAAAGGGATATTTCGTCCTTCTCAACAAAATTTGGCCCCATAGAAATTGGCTCTGAGAAACGAATTACGAAATAGATATGCTGGTCCTTTGCCGACATCTTTGAACGACGAAATCCGTGCAGTTCATTCTTTCCAACAACCTTAACCCACAATTCTAAAACCTTATCGCGATGCTCAAGGTCAATTACCAATGCAGCCTTCTTGGGTTTGTCGAACGTATAGCGATGAAAACCAACCCGTGCAGTAGCAGTCATCTCTGCCTTTACTTTGAATTTATCGAGATAAACCGAGTAGTAACCGGCCTTTGCAGTTTCGTTCTTTTTCTGAAACGTCGACGAATACTCTGTATTTTTAAAAATAGGCATTCCTGTGACTGGGGCAATCAGAATATCGCCATAATCCGACGCACCCGTACCACTGAGGTGGGTGTGAGAGAAACCGTAAATTACATTATCGGAGTAGTGATAGCCCGAGCATCCATCCCAACCTGTAAGGCGTGTATCGGGACTTAACTGAACTAAACCATAGGGAACCGTTGCTCCAGGATATGTGTGACCGTGAAAATCGGTTCCAATGAATGGATTCACATACTCCACAGGGCTTTTCTCCTGCGAAAACAGCGCAATGCTAATAAGCATCAAAACTGCAAGTAGTTGAGTTTTTTTCATATGCTTTATATGTTTTTTCTAAACGCGAAGGCGCAAAGGTGCAATTCTTAGCGTCTTTGAGCCTTTGCGTTCATTTTATGGTTTTAATTTTAAAAGAGTTATCAATAGTTCCACTATACTTAATTACATATTTCCGTCCGGGCAGAATATGCAAATAGTTATTTTCAAACCTGCAATCGGAATTATTGCTGCTTAACTCCACGAAGAATGCAGGGTATTTTGATGACAAGGTTATTGTTCCTCCATTGTTGCTCTTGGTAATCTCCTTAACTATTTGGGGATTCTCCAACTTCAACTTGCCTACTTTAGCCATAAAAGATACGGATTCAAACTCAGTTCCATCCATTAAACTCAACCGAGTATGAACAAAGTATTTATCGAAATCTTTTGTTTCTACAGGATTTTCAATTCTATC
>CAZTVY010000300.1:0-3773 GCA_964617235.1 uncultured Rikenellaceae bacterium
AAACCTTATTCATTTCATCGGAGGTTAGGTTTTCGCTTTTTATATTAATCTCCAATGTAACTGATTTAAACCCCGTTGGATGTTCCTGTTTCCTATTGCCAATGCTTGATATTTCGAAAGAGTGAATTGACTTTTGCATCTTTCTGAGCAATACAAGTATTGCAGTTCCGGTACACGATGAAAGGCTTAGCAGGAATAGTTCCAAAGATGTGTAGCCAGCATTATCGCCTATAGGCGGCGTGTAATCAATCATAACGGGATTGTTACCATCGACAGAGCCCTTGAATTGAACTTTTTCGTTGATTAGTTGGATTGAACTTCGGAGTTCCTTCGATTTGTCAATTTTGTTTTCCATTGTTTTAGTTTTTAAATTCCTTACAGTTGTACTCTACCTTTTTAATCAGAAACTCGCCATAGCAAAAATCTCCTTCGGGGCGACGGTAAATTGCTTTTGCTCCGTTCGGAAGTCTACAGCCATTTATCTGCGAATATCCTCCAAAAACTGGAGTTACCCAAGGGTAGTTTTTATAAGTTTTACCATCTTTTGTTTCAAACCTATCGTTGCTGATAAAGTTAATTAATTCCCCAGTCTCATTGAAGAAAAGTGTGGCAGAAATTATAATGCCTCCATTAGTAAAGTAAGCCTTAACCGATGAAGAATCTATTTCCTCCCACCGAATACGCTTGTCGATAAGCGTTGCTGGAGCCATAAAGCACATATCGTTAAATACAGTAACAGTTTCACCCTGATTCATTTCTGAGCCTTGTGCATTAACAATGGTGAATAGTCCTGCCAGTTTTATATGCATTATGGCTGTTTCCTGCTTATAAAGATGAATACCAGAGGCAGGTATACCCATTTTTCGGGCTTTAATATAGAAAACACGTGTTGGATTATCGGTAAAGTTATACTGTGCCGAGGTTAATTTCATCCATTTATCCTCAGGATTAGAGCGGATTACTCCCTCAAATTCAACCCTAAAGTTTACAACCTTTTCCTTCCCAACTGCTCCAACATACCGAAGGTAGCGTTGCACAAGTGAAGGTAGATGCTGTATATCCATCTCCGTTAGGATATCGCTATTAACATTTTTGGTTCTTTCGAGTCCAGCCAGAACCTCTTTTTCGTAAGTCTTTTTCATGCTTTGAGAATAACTTTGGATGAACATACTTAGAAATGACACAATAATCAATAATTCTCTCATTTTTCTAATTGTTAGAATGATTTAAACTCAACTCACTAACCAATTCGACAACTCTGTTTTCATCTATTTTTGATATTGTTTGAGACACACCAGAAATCTTCTTCACCAGAAATTTCTCAATAAAATTCATCTTTTCAATAATAAATTCGCCTCCTACAACCTTTTTGCTTAAGGCATGATTGCTAAGCAACTCAGGAAATGACATTTTCAACTCGTTATCGAATTCTGGCTCGTTCATTGCGCAGATAAAAAGCCCTACGCGCATCTGTAAAAGTTGAACCATATTTCGTTGGCAGAATTCCCTTACCTTTCGCTGAATGCTTCCAGCGTGGATTGAGCCACCAATTATCACCTGTTGATATTGTGTTAAATCGATATGCCCACCCTTCTCGAGGTTAATTAAGGTTGTATTGCCCAACTTTGATGCAATTATATTTGCGACCTTCTCGGTTGTTCCGTGCGATGTAGCGTAAACAATGACTGTTTTCATAATCTTTAAGTTTGATATTAAAACTCGTAGATAATTCCGTATTTCATAAACGAAGTACCAGGCATTTCGAAATCGGTTTTATTGTAGAAATCTTCGTAAACCTGAGTGCCACGATACCCTTCGAAAAAGAGTCCAACTTTTGCTCCATTCTTCAACCTGAACGGAGTGGTTGATACTCCAAGAGTAAATCCGTTTGAGAACGCTTTTGTGCTGTAAGCAGGTAGGTTTGTTCCGCTACTTGAAACGTTGAACATATTAATTTGGGCCAAGTAACCGAGTTTAACTTGAAATAAACCATGAGGATTGTTCTTGCGGAAAAAAGGAATGCTGTAAGTTACAGGAATCATCACTTGCGATGTTCCTACTTTTCTTGTTCCAGAGTATCCATTTGTTGCATCGTTGTAGGTGAAGGTTTGGTTGTTGTACATAAAATCCACACCTGTTTCCACGGCGTTTCTTTTTAATGGTAGAATAACCCTTCCGCCAGCGTTAAAGCCAGTTTTTGTAGCGCCAGAGTAGGCATCAACTTCGGCATTGGGAACTACTTTCATATCGGTATTCTCGGTAATTCCGCCCTTGTTAGCACCAGCCTGCACCCTATAGGTTGGCTTCCATTTTGCCTGCTCGGTTGTTTGTTGTGTGGTTGAGCAACCCATAAGCGCAACCAACAGTAGAATTGAAATTTTCCTTTGCATAATTCGTTAGATTTTAGATTTCAGACATCAGATTTCAGACAAATTATCTAGTTTCTTAGGTCTAATGTCTAGCGTCTGATTTCTTATTTCTGATTTTTATGCAAAGGAATATGAACTCAATACAAAGGGAGTCTCAGTAGTGTGTTTTATGGTCTCAACTTTTTGGAAAGGGAAAAACTTAGGGTCTCAACTTTTTGATACGCCATGGAAATACTCGCTAGGAGTGACTCCTACATTTTTTTTGAATACCCTGTTGAATGTTGCCTTAGAATTAAAGCCGCAATCGTAAGCTAAGCTGATTAAGGTGAAGTTTTGATTTTTAGGATTCTTACAAAGTTCCTTGAACTCTTCAATTCGATGATGGTTAATAAAATCGAAAAAGTTCATACTTAAGCGTCCGTTCAGTATCCCGGAAAGGTATTCGGGCGTAACGCCAAGTTCATCGCTTAACTTTGCAATTGTGATATCGGGGTTTATGTATGGCTTTTGTTCCTTCATATGGCTAAGAAGCTTATGAACAAAATCTTCCTCGTCTTTCTTTAGGTTTGCGTCCTGTATGGGAATGCTTGCCGCTTTATCCATATCGAACCTTATGGTTTGAACGCTAAATAGGCTTCCTTGACGTAATCCGAAAAATCCAAGTACCATTACAAATACCGAGGCTATGCTAAACCCAATTACCTGCAGCAACTCATAGGTCATAAGCTTTAGCAAGGAATCAACAATATAAAGAAGGCTTATGCTTGCCAGGAATATCAACGAAGAAAGGAGCAAGAATCGTAACCACGATAGGTCTAGTTTTTCAATATCGGAGAAGTAAGTTTTTATCCTTTTTCTGTACGACCGAATTAACAAAAGTCCCCAAACAGTGTATCCCACATTGGAAAGGGCAATCATGGTTACCACAAGAGGGAAAATAAAATCCTTTTTAAATGCTTCGCTCTGGTCCATTTCAATTTTTACAGAGTCGGGCAAGAGAAACATTCTTACAAAAAGGAGAATTACTACTAAAACAAAAGGAATTGCATGTAATAAATGCGTCCCTTTTAAACGAAACTTCTGGTTAGTTAACGATTCAATATAAAGCCAAAGCAGAGGTCCAACAAGAAGAATGAATGGCGTTGATGTTCCGATAGCCCATGGAAATATGTAGCCGTTTTTACGGCTGTAGATTTCCAGAAAAGCAAACAGAATAATTAAGGCTGAAACTAAAAAATAGAACGATAGAATTTTATCGGAAACACATTTGCCCCTTTTGGTTAAAACTAAAATCCAAAGGAAAAAGGATAGAAAAAAACCAAATATTAGTATGATAGAAGTAATGGGCATAAACAAAAATTGAGTTTACTCAAATATATTAAATATTTTAGGAATTGATCAAGC
>CAZTVY010000301.1:0-3770 GCA_964617235.1 uncultured Rikenellaceae bacterium
TAGGTGGTGGAAAAGTTGTGAAAATTCTGGATAAAAGAAAAGTCCTTGTGGAAACCGAGGATGGATTTGAAATTCCCGTTCTCGACTCCGATTTGGTTGTTATAGACAGCGTATCCGACGATAAAATCAAAGGTACTAGCAATAACCAACCTCCTAAGGATTCTAAGCAAAAGAATATGCCTAAGCAGGAGGCTAAGGTTGAAAATAATGACATTAACGTTGACGAGAATATAGAATCCGATGAGCAAGGTGATTCCGTTGCCCTTCAACTAGCCTTTGTTCCAAAGGATATCAATGCGCTTTACAAATCGAATATCGATTTGTATATCATCAACGATAGTTCCTACAGGGTATTCTATGCAATATCTAAATGGGAGGATGGTAAACTAAACCTTATTAAAGCGGGTCTTTTAGCATCGGACACCAAGGAGTTTATCAAAACATACGAGTTGTCGGAGATTAATCAGGTAACCACTTTCAATATTCAGGCAGTTTACTATAAAAATATTGCCTATAAGGCTCATCAACCGGAGTTCTATGACATTGAGTTGAACCCAATAAAACTTCAGAAAGGTGGAAACTTCACCGAAAACGACTTCTTTGATGAGCGTGCATACATCATCTCTGTTTCCGATTCCTACAAGGAGGAGATGCTAAAGCATATAACAGATAAGGCCATATCCGAAGCAATTAAGCAAAAGGAGCCCAAGCCAATAGTTAAACCAGCCAAAAAGCAGGTTGATGATATCGAGGAGGTTGATTTGCATATCCACGAGCTGGTTGATAACTGGAGCGGAATGGCTCCCGGAGAAATTATTCAAATTCAACTGGCCCGGTTCGAAACCGCATTACAGGGCGGATTAAAAGGGAATACCAAGAAGATGGTCTTTATCCACGGTATTGGTAATGGTAAACTTAAGTACGAAATAACAAGGGCACTCGATAGCAAGTACCCTAAACTCAAATATCAGGATGCATCGTTTAAAGAGTACGGTTACGGTGCAACCTTAGTGTATCTGAAATAGTATAAAGCATTTAGATTAAATAGTCAGCCGTTCTATCGCTCCGTGAAATATCGGGGAGGAAAGTCCGGGCAGCGCAGGACACCATACTTCCTAACGGGAAGATGCTCGTGAGGGCATAGTAATGGAACAGAAAATAACCGCCACGCTTGCGTGGTAAGGGTGAAAAGGTGAGGTAAGAGCTCACCGGGTTCTGTAGCGATACAGAATGCCGTGCATCTTATGGGCTGCAAGACCGTGTATATTCCGAGTGCCAGTTTTCTGGCTATAAGGTTGTCCGCCTTGTTGACGAGCAATCGTCGGTCGGAAGGGGTAGGTCGCAGGAGGTTATGGGTAACCATAATCCAAGATAAATGATAGGAGCGAACTTTGTTCGAACAAAACCCGGCTTACAGGCTGACTAGATTAATCTAAATATCATCTCCATTCTCCATTAATTATGTTAAGTATTTTTTATGCTAATCTCATCGAGAGAATGGTGTAAATATGCATTTACTTGAAAAAACTCCATTGAACTTAATTGATTCACATTTGTAAACAACAAAAATCAACAGTCAAATATCTAAACATGATATATCAATACATGTATAAATAGTATTTTATTAAACTGTATTTCAGTATTTTATATAATTAATATAAACTTAATATTTAAATTATTTATATCAACTAAAAAATTAACTCTATTAATTGAGTTAAACTAGTATATATGTATTTGAAATCCAGTAATTAACATATTATGTATTAACCAAAACAACTATCATATGTTACAATAAATTACAAATCAGGTATTTAAGTATCAATCCAATATAATAAATAGATAATTAGAATTAATACTTATCGAACATTACAAAGCACAACCTGTATAAGGGTAAATAGAGCCAAAATCAGCTTATTCTTCTTACCTGAAGGTTATTTATTCTATTTGTACAGCCCTATTGGTTATACGTACGGTAAATTAACGGGCATTTATCACTATTGAAAAAACTCTCAACATTCAACCTCCTTAATTAGCAAAACAACCAAACTTGATACAAATGTATTTTTAATGGGTTACAAATGTGATTGAAATATTTTTTACATTTGTGTCATATATGTTTACATATGCAGAATAGGCTACAAAAACTATTAGATTCGGAGCAACTTACTCCTGCTAAATTTGCAGAGATACTAGGTGTGCAACGAAGTGCCATATCGCACATACTCACAGGCAGAAACAACCCTAGTTTCGACCTTATAAGTAAAATTATCCATAAATTCCCGGCACTAAACTCCGACTGGCTAATAACAGGCAAAGGAAATATGTATAAAACCCTCGTACAGGGCTCTCTATTTGATTTAGACACACCTAAAAAGGATGATATTTCAGATAAAGTAACTCCCATTAAACCTGCGGAGCAAATATTGGTTACGGGTGTAAAAAATGAAGCTGAAGCCCCAAAAAATAACTTGGATACATCTGTAAAAAAGCTCGAATCTGCTTCGCGAATGGTGAAACGCATAGTTGTATTTTATACCGATAATACTTTTGAGGAGTTTATCTCTACTCCTTAGTTTGTAAATCTACCTTCTTTAATGTAGCTTTGCCTAAACTTTCAATGTATGTATAAGTTTATTGTAAGGCCTATCCTTTTTCGGATGAACCCTGAGTTTGTTCATCATTTAGTAGTGCTTATGCTTAAAACAGGCACTAAGATTCCTGGTGTTTATTTCCTACTTAAAAAGACGTTTTCTGCCGAGCATAAATCGCTTGAAAGAAATGTTTTTGGCTATAAATTCAAAAATCCGGTTGGTCTTGCTGCTGGTTTCGACAAGAATGCTGAATTTTTCAACGAATTCTCATCTTTCGGATTCTCTTTTATTGAAATTGGCACAGTTACACCTAAACCACAACCCGGAAATCCCAAACCTCGCTTGTTTCGAGTAATTCCTGATAAGGGCATTATCAACAGGATGGGGTTCAATAATAAAGGGGTTAATTATGTTAAGTATAATTTGACCGGAAACAGGAAGAAAAATTTGATTATTGGAGGTAATATTGGTAAGAATACTTTGACTCCTAACTCTGAAGCTGTAAACGACTATCTGGTTTGCTTCAACGAGCTCTATCCTTTGGTCGATTACATAGTTGTCAATATAAGTTGTCCTAACGTTACCAATCTACGCGAGCTTCAGGAGGGAAGAGGACTTAAGGATATTCTGGATGCAATTATTGATGCCAGAAAAAAGTTCGACTCCAAAAAACCTATTCTACTTAAAGTCTCGCCCGATTTAACAAATGACCAAATCGATGAAACTCTAAATATTGCCGAAGCTGCGGGTATTGATGGCTACGTTGCAACTAATACAACAACAAGCCGCAGTAACCTGACTATCCCTACCGATAGGATTAGTGCAATTGGCAACGGAGGGCTTAGTGGTGCACCTATAAATAACCGTTCTACCGAGGTTATTCGCTACATCAATAGTAAACTAAACGGCAGTAAACCAATTATTGGTGTTGGTGGTATAATGACCCCAAAGGATGCCATTGAAAAACTTGAAGCGGGTGCTTCGTTAATTCAGGTTTATACCGGTTTCATCTACGAGGGTCCAGCAATAGTTAAGAGAATAAACAAAGCGCTGATTAAAAATAATATAGATAAAACTAAATAAACCTATAGGTTATGCTAAAGGTAGTTGATTGCTCAGGGATGCTATGTCCAAAACCGCTTATTGAAACCAAAAAGGCTTTAAAAGAAAATCCAGTTG
>CAZTVY010000302.1:0-3741 GCA_964617235.1 uncultured Rikenellaceae bacterium
GAAGCTGATGCTCTACCAACTGAGCTACTTCCGCATTTTGCTGGTAAAAGTATAAATTTTTACCAATTAGTTTTAAAATTATCTTACGAAAAAATACCTATGGGATCAATTATGCTACTTATAATTCCTTTGCTAGCTTTGTTTGATGATGCATTGTTCAGAGTAATTACTGGAATTGGCGATTCATTGATAATATGATGCGCAAACGCACCCAGGTAATTGTCTATTCCACTTTCGCGGTGAGTCATCACAATAATTGAATCGCAATTAATTTCTTTGGAGTAATCAAGAATTGCTCTATACGCAAAACTCTCCTCTTTGCGAATAATTTTAACAGTGTATTCTATATGGTTTTCCTCGTACAATTTAACGTATTTATTCACTTTTTCCTGAACGCGATTATACTCCTTCTCCATATCGCCAAAAATTACGGAGACAATATGCAGTTTCGCCTGATGCTGCAATGCTGGAGAAACAGAGTTGAAAAGTTTTAATCGACAGTTGTTTGCTAGGTCTAGAGGAACAAGAATGTTCTTGAACTTCTCCTGAGTAACGCTCTTAACTGTAATTACTGGCTGCTTTGCCATAATAATTACGTTGGAGAGAGTTGAACCAAGCCTAATTTCGCCTGGATTACCAGGGATATTGTCTGTCATCAGTATGTAACGAACCTGATTTTCGTCGGCATACTCCACTATTTTTTGGTGACGTTTCCCTTGCAGAACCTTATAAACTGTGTTCTGGTCGAGTTGAAACTTCCGCGATACCTCAATTAATCTGTTGAAAGAATCGTTCACCAATTTCTCCGGCTTGATATCCTCAAGCCACCAATCGCGAAGATCCAATACGTGTAAAAGGTGAATTTCAGCATTAAGAACTGGCACTAACTGTTTAGCATAGGTTAATGCTAGGTGGTACTGGTCTCCAAAATCGACGGGTACTAAAAGTATTGTTCTCTTGTTTGGCATTTTCTTAATCAATTTATTCCTTCAAAGTTAACATTGATGCTTCAAAAAAGTTCCACAGGAACTGTTAATCGACATTAAAACTAATGTTTAATCCTTAATTTTTGCCGTTAAAAATTCCCTGTTCAACTTAGCAATTGTGCTTATAGATATTCCTTTTGGACACTCAGCTTCGCAAGCGCGAGTGTTGGTGCAACTTCCAAAACCAAGTTCATCCATTTTGGCCACCATGCTCTTTACCCTATCAACGGCCTCAATTCTCCCCTGAGGGAACTGTGCAAGGTGTGTTACCTTGGCTGCCACAAACAGCATTGCCGATGCATTCTTACAAGCGGCCACGCAGGCTCCGCATCCAACACACGATGCAGTATCGAAAGCAACGTCGGCGTTGTATTTGGGAACCGGAATTGTGTTAGCATCCTGTGCTGCACCAGCGGTTACACTGATGTATCCTCCTGCATTGGTAATTTTATCGAACGCAGAGCGGTCAACCACCAAATCCTTCACAACTGGGAACGATGCAGAACGCCAAGGTTCAAGCGTAACGGTATCGCCATCCTTGAAAAGGCGCATACGGAGCTCGCAGGTGGTGGTGCGGTGGTCGTTTCCGTGAGGGCGACCATTGATGTATATTCCGCAGGAACCGCAAATACCCTCGCGGCAATCGTGGTCGAATGCCACTGGCTCTTTGCCATCCTTAATAAGTGTTCCGTTTAGGTAGTCGAGCATTTCGAGGAACGACATATCCTCGGCAACATCGTTGAGTTGGTATGTTTCGAAGCGACCTTTGCTCTTAGCATTTTTTTGTCGCCATATTTTGAGTTTAATGTTCATTGCAATGTGGATTTATCGTTGATAAACCGATTATTTATAGCTACGTTCCTGAAGTTTCACAAACTCGAACTTAAGTTCTTCCTTGTGAAGTTGAGGTTCATTACCATCGCCGTTGAATTCCCAAGCCGCAACATACGAGTACTGCTCATCGTTTCGCTTAGCCTCTCCGGTATCGGTCTGGCTCTCCTCGCGGAAGTGCGCTCCGCAGCTCTCCTTCCTATTCAGGGCATCGTAAACCAATAGTTTGCCTAACTCCATAAAATCGGCAACGCGGCCTGCTTTCTCCAGTTCCTGGTTCAGCTCCTCGCCAGTTCCGGAAACTTTAAGGTTTTTCCAGAATTCAGCCTGAAGTTCATCTATCAACATTAAGGCTTTTTTCAAACCCTCCTCGTTGCGAACCATACCGCAGTAATCCCACATAATTTTACCCAAACGCTTATGGAACGATGTGGCCGTTTCGGTTCCATTTATGGATAGGAACTTGTTGATACGCTCGCGGGCATTTTTCTCTGCCTCATCGAACTGAGGAAGATTTGTGGCAATTTTTGGCGTTTTAATCTCGTCGGCCAAGTAGTCGGCAATGGTGTAAGGTAGAATAAAGTAGCCATCGCCTGAGGTTTGCATAAGCGAACTGGCTCCTAGGCGGTTTGCACCGTGGTCGGAGAAGTTAGCCTCGCCAATGGCGAATAGACCGGGAACGGTTGTCATCAAATTATAGTCAACCCAAAGACCACCCATAGTGTAGTGACCCGCAGGGTAAATTCGCATTGGAGTTTCGTAAGGCGATTCGCCGGTAATTTTATGGTACATATCGAACAGGTTGCCGTAGCTATCCTCAATAACATGACGACCCTTTTTGTTGATAGCATCCTTGAAATCCAGATAAACCGATAATCCTGTAGGGCCTACGCCGTAGCCAGCATCGCAACGCTCCTTTGCTGCACGCGATGCAACATCGCGCGGAACAAGGTTTCCGAACGCAGGGTAACGACGCTCTAAATAGTAATCCCTTTCATCCTCAGGAATATCGTTGGGTTTACGTGTATCGCCTTTTTGCTTTGGAACCCAAACTCTACCATCGTTACGGAGCGACTCGGACATCAACGTTAACTTACACTGATGGTCGTTTAGTACTGGAATACTGGTTGGGTGAATTTGAACAAAACTTGGATTTGCAAAGTATGCGCCCTTCTTGAACGCTTTCCAAGCGGCAGAGCCGTTTGAGTTCAACGCCAATGTGGATAGATAGTAGATTGTACCGTATCCACCAGTAGCCAAAACAACAGCGTGCGCAGAGTGACGCTCAATTTCGCCTGTAATTAAGTTCCTAACAACAATGCCTCGGGCTTTGCCATCAATAACAACCAAATCCATCATCTCGCGACGAGGGTACATTGTAACTGTTCCCTTGCTAATTTGACGCGATAGCGCAGAGTAAGCACCAATCATACACTGCTGGCCAGTTTGTCCTTTGGCGTAGAAGGTTCTCGAAACCTGAACACCTCCGAACGAGCGATTATCGATATATCCACCGTAATCCCTAGCAAACGGAACGCCAAGCGCTGTATAGTGGTCAATTACCAAATTACTAACCTCGGCGGCACGGTAAACATTGGCCTCGCGGGCACGGTAATCGCCTCCCTTAATCATATCGTAGAAAAGACGATAAACGCTATCGTTATCGTTCTTATAATTCTTTGCAGCATTTATACCACCCTGAGCGGCCACGGAGTGCGCTCTGCGTGGGCTATCCTGATAGCAGAAAACCTTCACGTTGTAGCCCAACTCACCAAGAGTTGACGCTGCCGAAGAGCCAGCCAAACCTGTTCCAACAACAATAATATCAATCTTTTTACGGTTTGCGGGGTTCACAAGGCGCAACTTTGCCTTATGGTTTGTCCATTTATCGGCTAATGGACCTTCGGGGATTTTTGCATCGAGC
>CAZTVY010000303.1:0-3734 GCA_964617235.1 uncultured Rikenellaceae bacterium
GTTTTGATAGTAATTTATAAAACCATTGATAAGCATCTTACAATTCTGAAGTTTTGTCCATAGTTGCTCAAATTGAGCATTGTTTAAATTATAAATTTCCTTGCATAGGATTAGTTGAGTTTCCAACTCGAACATTGAACCTCTTGCAATAAAAAGAAACTGAATGGTGTCTTTTGTGTGATTTCTTCCAATACCTTCGGCAATGTTTGATGGAATTGATACGGCTGCACGTCGAACTTGTAGTGTTAGCCCAAACTGTTCGTTTAAAGGCATATCATTAGTAAACGCATAAACAAGTTTTACTAATTCCTTGGTTTCCTTCCAAACGTCTAATTCTTTGTAATCCATCATCATTCTCTTTACGAACAACAATCAACCATCAACGAACAACTTCACCTAACAGCAATGCATTGGACAATTGTGGCAGCGCGATAATTCGCCACGTAATCGCTTGTTAACCAAGTCGTCAACACGTTCACGCAACGATTCTATCGAAACTCGCTTAACAACCTCGTGAGCAAAGCCAAACATCAACAGCAATTTTGCTTCGCGTTCGCCTATTCCGCGAGCACGCATATAGAACAATGCATCGTAATCAATTTGACCAATTGTAGCACCGTGCGAACATTTTACATCATCGGCATAAATCTCAAGCTGAGGCTTGGTGTTCATCTTAGCATCGGCTGTGAGCAGCAGGTTATTGTTCGATTGGTATGCTTGTGTTTTCTGAGCATCCCTGCGCACTAATATTCTGCCGTTAAATGCTCCTGTTGCTTGGTCGTCGAGAATACCCTTGTACAGCTCATTGCTGGTGCAATTTGGTACAGCGTGGTCAATAAATGTGTAGTTGTCGGTATGCTGTGTACGGTCCGTTAGGTACAAGCCGTAAGCGTGTGCATCGGCACCTTCGCCCGCAAGTTGCATATTCAGATTGTTTCGGATAAATCCACCGTGCAACGATAGCACGTTTGAAACCACCTTAGAATCGCGCTCCTGTTTAACGTATGTATGTGTGAGTTGGTTTGAGTCGTTATGCTCGTTTTGCATTTTCACAAACTCCAGTTGAGCATTAGCTCCAACAGCAATTTCTGTTACAACATTCGATATAAATCGCTTTGGCGAAAGGGAGTGGTCGCAAACCAGTACGTTTGCTTGACTCGATTCCTCAAGTACTATCAAGTTGCGGTACTGAACCAGCAAATTCTCATCCGACATCAATAGGTTGATGATTTGTATTGGCTTTGTGCAAACAACTCCCTTGGGAACATATATAAAAACTCCATCCTGAGCAAATGCGGTGTTCAAAGCAACTAAACCATCGGTATTGTTCTCGGCCTGAATATTGTAATGCTTTTCGAATAGGTGTGGGTACTTTGCAGCAGCATCAATAACACTTCCAACAACCACTCCATTTTCAAGAGTTTGAAGTCTATTGGGGTTTGGCAGGTAAAAGCCATTTAAAACCAATGCAAGATGTGTGTCGAGCTCTGGAATATCGCAGCGGAAGATATCTTCTACCTTAAAGGTGATATTCTTAGGGGCAAAGTATTTTTCGTACTCGTAACTAAATATCGATTCAATTTTGGAATACTTATACTTCTCGTTTTTTTGATTTGGCAAGCCCAGAATTCTAAAGTTCTGAATTGCCTCCTCGCGGTGATGATTCATCAATGCTGAACTTCCCTCCGAAATCAAATCCAGATTATCGAGGTAAAGGTTCACCATTTCATCCTTTATATTTTGTGTGGCAGTTTTGCTCATTTTATTTGGATATTACACTGTTAAATATTGGCCAAAACGGATAGGAGATTTAATTACCATTTTTAATCCAATCGTATCCTTTTTCTTCAAGCTCAAGTGCTAGTTCCTTGCCCGAACTTTTAACAATACGTCCGTTGTAAAGGATGTGAACAAAATCAGGAACAATGTAGTCCAAAAGCCTTTGATAGTGAGTAATAACTATTGTAGCATTGTTGGCAGTCTTCAGTTTATTTACACCGTTAGCCACAACGCGTAACGCATCAATGTCCAAACCAGAGTCAGTCTCGTCGAGGATTGATAACTTCGGCTCAAGCATAGCCATTTGGAAAATTTCGTTTTTCTTTTTCTCTCCACCAGAGAATCCCTCATTTACAGAACGGTTTGTAAGAGCAGAGTCAATCTCCACCAACTCTTTACGCTCACGTAAAAGCTTTAGAAAATCCGATGCGGAAAGAGGTTCTAGGTTACGGTACTTGCGATGCTCGTTCACTGCAGCCTTCATAAAGTTAACCATGCTAACACCTGGAATCTCTACAGGATACTGAAAACTTAGGAAAATCCCTTCACGAGAACGAACCTCAGCAGGCATTTCCAAAACATCCTTTCCGTTGAAAGTTACTGAACCGTGTGTAACTTCCACTATTTCTCTGCCGGTAAGTACCGAAGCCAACGTACTTTTTCCCGAACCGTTAGGCCCCATAATGGCGTGAACCTCACCGGGTTTTACTTCTAGGTTGATACCTTTTAGTATCTCTTTATCGTTTATTTTTGCGTGTAAATCCTTAATTACTAGCATAATATTTTCTTTATTTATTTTTCAAAATCAATCGTTTAATAACTTAATCTATCCAACACTGCCTTCCAAACTAATTTGCAGTAACTTTTGTGCTTCAACGGCAAATTCCATTGGCAGTTTATTCAATACTTCCTTGGCGTAGCCATTGATAATTAGGCCTACAGCATCCTCGGTGGATAATCCGCGCTGGTTACAGTAGAAAATTTGGTCCTCGCCAATTTTTGAGGTTGTAGCCTCATGTTCAACAATTGCGGTGGGATTATCAACCTCAAGGTAAGGGAATGTATGTGCTCCGCACTTGTCGCCTAAAAGCAAAGAGTCGCATTGCGAGAAGTTGCGGGCATTATCGGCACCTTTAAGGACTTTAACCAACCCACGGTAGCTGTTATTGCTAACCCCAGCCGATATACCTTTCGATACAATTCTACTACGGGTATTCTTCCCAATATGAATCATTTTGGTACCAGTATCAGCTTGCTGGTGGTTGTTTGTAACTGCAACTGAGTAGAACTCTCCGTAAGAGTTGTCGCCTAGCAATATGCAGCTTGGATACTTCCAGGTAATGGCAGAGCCCGTTTCAACCTGAGTCCAAGAAATTTTGCTGTTTTTTCCTTTGCAAATTCCTCGTTTAGTAACAAAGTTGTAAATGCCTCCCTTGCCATTTTTGTCGCCTGGGTACCAGTTCTGAACAGTTGAGTACTTCACCTCTGCATTTTCGTGAGCAACAATTTCCACAACCGCAGCGTGGAGCTGATTCTCGTCGCGCATTGGAGCGGTGCAACCCTCAAGGTACGAAACGTAACTCTCATCATCGGCAACAATTAGCGTGCGCTCAAACTGTCCTGTGTTCGATGCGTTTATGCGGAAATATGTGCTTAGCTCCATTGGACAACGCACTCCCTTAGGAATGTAGCAGAATGAACCATCGCTGAATACTGCTGAGTTAAGTGCAGCAAAGTAGTTGTCAGTAACAGGAACAACTGAGGCTAAGTATTTTTTCACCAAGTCGGGATGCTCCTTTATTGCCTCGCTCATTGAGCAGAAAATTATGCCCTGTTCAGCCAATGTTTCGCGGAAAGTAGTTTTAACCGATGTGCTATCCATAACTGCATCAACCGCAACCCCCGAAAGCATTTTTTGTTCCTCGAGCGGAATTCCAAGTTTATCGAAGGTTTCC
>CAZTVY010000304.1:0-3688 GCA_964617235.1 uncultured Rikenellaceae bacterium
TAGTAATAAATAGTTTAATCCTATATAAATAAATGCTATTGAGATTATACAAAAAAACACAGATGTAATTTCTACATCTGCGGTGCAGGTCAATCACATTTTTTTATTATCCTCCGTAATGAAAATTTATTGTTTGCTTTAATTCAGGATGCAGACTTTGAGCCACAGGACATTCCTTTGCGGACAACTCAATTAGTTTCTTTTCCTTTGCTGAGTAGTTATTGTGCGGGAAATGCAAATCAATTACAATCTCAACCACCCTGCGTGGGTTTGTCCCCATTATTTTCTGAACACTAATTTTTGTGCCATCAATATTAAAGCCGTGAGTTTTGGCCGACATACCCATTATTGTAACCATACAAGCACCAAGCGATGTGGCCAATAAATCAGTAGGTGAAAAATACTCCCCCTTTCCATTGTTGTCAACAGGAGCATCGGTAGTTAACTTATTACCGGACCTAACATGCTCGGCCTCTGTACGCAAATCGCCTAAATAAATAATTCTTGAAGTTTCCATAAAAAATAATCTATTTTTCCACATTCTTTAGAAGACTTTCCCTAATTCGTTTCCTCAAATCCATTTGTTTCTGTTGCAATAACATTCTTGAGGTTGGGCGATACAGATCGCGATACTGACACTTAACTGGTCTATACTTCAAATCCTCAATAATTCCACTAACATCTACGCATATTCTAACAGGCAGAGGACTCTCCAACAAGGAAATGTTATAATTAAAACTCATGTCCGTGTTATGTCTTCCAGCTATAACTGCCTTATATTTATCCATTACAATCATAAATGGATAAATATCTATCTCCTCCTTATACAAAGTAAACTCAGCCGATAAACTATCAACCTTATTCTCTGCCTTCTTATTAAATCTTAAGGTTTTAGAAATTTCAGTAAACGTTTCGCCATCCATGAGCACAAGATTATTCCCTTTTATGGACGAAACCGCTCTTAACGAAGACCGTTTGGGGTTATAAATTGAATCCAAGTATGTTTCAGCAGCGAAATGAAACTCTGCGTTACCCTTAAACGATTTAAGCATCGGCATAATAGTGTCCAAGTCGGGAACCATCTTAAGCAAATCAGCAATTTTAATATCAAGCATGTGATAATCAAAATATGCATAAAGATTATTCTTTCGTGGAGTCCTGTACATGGCAGTTAACTGCATCTTTGATGCTGGTGTAGTAAAAATAAGGTCATCAAGCACTAATAATCCATCCTTTACTCTAACCTCTCCGCTAATATCCCTAGCTATTTCTGTACCGAAAAAGGCTTTATCAACTTTTGTCCTTAATGTAAAATCTACGCCTTTGGGAACCATATAGGGCCCAGTGGAAACGGTTGAATCAGCAACTGTTTTAGCAGAGGAATCTGCTTCCTCGTTACCAATTCCACTTGTAAGACTCATCAACTGTAGCACATCCGTTTGCTTGGATACAAAGTTAAAATCACCTTTAAGAAGGGAATCGCCTTTGTAATACCCTAGCATATTGGTTAAAATGCCCGAAAGGCTAAAATCAGAACTATCAATTCTCAAACGGCTTTCCTTTATATTCAGAAGTTCAGGCGAAAAGTCCATTTTTATTGAGGGTATTTCCAACGTGCTGTTCAAAATCGATGTTTTGATATACCCTTTATCTAAACTAAAGGAACCTTTTGGCATCCATTGCAGAAGTGTATCCTTTTGTGATAAATCGTTTACAATATCAGCAACAATTTTAAATTTGCCCATATCAACAGAATTGCCATCCATTTCGGCCTTAAAACCTTCCGCATTACAATCGAGTTTTATTTTAGGCTCTTTTAAATAATTAATAACATTGGCACTAAGGTCAGCCCTACCAATAGATACTCTACTTTCGCCAGCCTTTGCATTTATTGCATTACTACTATAGCTGAGCGTAACCTCATCCTGCTTATTTAAGCCCTTTTCGGAAAGCATTACCAATTTACCTTTAGGGTTCGAGATATCAATGTTAATAGTATCGGCGGAGGCCACTAGTTTCTCTACATCAAATACACAGGTAACATCCGGCAATTTGGTAGAGTCCATAACATCGGATGTTTCCAATACTATTGTTCCATTATTAATAACAGCCTTATAACCATCAATAGTTCCAGCATCAAGATTTTTGGTTTGAATTTTTGTATAGAGATATGATGAAAATTTATTCTGTTTATTTGGATTGGGCAAGGCAAAATCAACTTTTGACTTATCCGTTTTCATATAGATGCTATCGTATAGCACGTCAAAATCCGAAAGGTTAACAGAGCCAGAAATCTTCATTTTATCAATCAGTAGCTTGTCCATCTGCGACATCGAAAAAGCAGTCCTCACCTTTCCAGCAAGATTGCCTTTCAGAGAAACCTTCATATCGCTTGGAATAAATGGCAGTACTTCAAGCATATTAAACCCTTGTGTTTCCGAGGTTAAATCGATATAAATATCAGAGAAGAGGTGATTTATTTTACCGCTAGTGCTAAACGATGACTTTGGTGTGTTGGCACTGAATTTATTAATACGGAAATAGGTAATATCATCGTTGGTTAAGTCGGAGTAGAAAACAAAATCGCCTTGAGCATTGCTTAACGGCCAAGGAAGGGCGTTGTAAGTGATATTTCCATCCTTATAAACAATATGAATATCCATTAATGGCATCCCCGATGCAGAGTAAGAACCTGAAATTCTACCATCGGAAATGGCTATTCCTTCCAAGGTCATACCTTCAACATAAGATTGGAATGAAGGTGGTATTAGTGCTATTAAAGTTGGCACAGAGAATTGATTGGTTCTATACTCAATGTTTGTATTAATCCGCTTGTTAATTGAATCGTCATCAACAGTACCCTTGAAAAATAAATCGATTCCGTTAATTGAAAATTCAGACTCTCCAAACTCAACTAAACTTTTAGAAAGCACAACCGTAAATGGGATTTTCAACTTTATTTTAGCATCATTTAGATAAGGTTCCTTATCCATAATAAATGTTACTATGCTATTAGTAACTCTTAGGTTTGAAGTAAGATTCACAGAGTCCATAGTTCCAGAAAACTGAGCATTCAAATCCTTTAATTCAGCAAGCATTTTGCTTTGCTTGTCGATATAGGACAAACTTACTCCATCTAAAACAACATTCTCGATATTCAACTTAAATGCTTGCTGAGTTGAAGCAGTATCAACAGGCAAAGTATCAGGAGGCGTTATATCGAAATTTGTTTTTCCCAAACTATCGATAAAAGCATTTACAACCCCTTTTCTAACAATTAACTCATTAAGCACTATATCGTTATGTTTCCAGTACGCTTTTACATCAACTACACCTATAAGTTCATCAACAAAAACCAGTGTATCCGATTGGGAATTCGGTACCGGATTGATGAGCGCAAACTGATTTACCTTTAAACCAAAGCGAGGAAATGTGCTAAAAAAAGTAAGTTCCACACTACCCACTTCCGATTTGCAAGTTATAAATTGTGCTGCTTGCTTACGGACTATTGGGGTTAACCGTTCAGGAGTAAACACTACCCAAAGAGCAACTGAAATGGCCGATAATATTAGGAATAGAAATATTCCAAGAATAAGAGCGGTTCTTTTAAGCACCTTCTTCATCGTTCAAACGTATTAAAAATAAGTAACTAAATTAAAAAACAAGAATTTAATTCTTGCATTGATCC